>NZ_DFRG01000194.1:16433-46065 GCF_002378135.1 Thioclava sp. UBA3469 | reverse complement strand
AGACCTGCGACATCAAGGACCCGAGCCAGAATATCAACTGGACCACCCCGCAGGGCGGAGACGGACCGAACTACCCGAACATGTGATCGCGAAGGGGGCCTGAGGGCCCCTTTTTCTTCGTCCCCTCTCTTTGTGCCCATCACAACGCCGTGTCTGTGCAGGCGGCTTCCCGCGTGCGGTGGTACGGCTCATTGTAATGCCCGCATCGCGCCGTTACGCTCGATTTCAACCCGAATGAGAGGACCGTTTCGTGTCGAGTTTGAAGACCCCGCTGCGCCTTGCGCTCTTCGCCCTCTTGATGGGCTCCACCGCGCCGATGCCGCTGCTGGCTCAGGGCGCGCCGAAGGCCGGTAGCGCCGAAGATGCGGCGCAGGCTGCCGATGACGCCGAGGCCAAAGGCGATGCCGGCGACACTGCGAATGACCCGAGCCCCGCTGAGGCGGGGGCTTATCTCGCGGCGCGCATCGCGTCGCAGCAATTCGATTTCGCCGAGGCCGCGCATTACTACCGTCAGCTGATGACCAGCGGCGATACCAGCGGCGCGACCGCGGAAGCGACGCTCGTCTCCGAGATCGCGATTGCCGATTTCGACCGCGCCACGCCGCTTGCGCAGCAGATGGTGGAGGCCGGAACCGGCAGCCAGATCGCGGCGCTCACCGCGTTGGCGGCCGATGCGCATGACAAGAACTGGACCGGGGCGCTCGCGCTTCTCGACAGCGGCGCCGATCCCGGGCCGCTCGTGGGCGGTCTTACCAAGGCCTGGGCGCTGGCGGGCGACGGCAAGATGTCCGACGCCTCCGCGGCCTTCGACGAAGTCGGCAAGCAGCAGGGCCTCGCCGCCTTCGCGGGCTTCCACAAGGCGCTCGCGCTGGCGCTGGTCGGCGATTACGAAGGCGCCGATGCGATCCTGAGCGGCGAACACGGCGAGAAGATCACCTCGACCCGCCGCGGTGTGCTGGCCCATGTCGAAGTGCTCTCGCAGCTCGAGAAGAACAAAGAGGCGCTGAAACTGATCGAGGATCGCTTCGGAAAGGATCTCGATCCGCAGCTGAAGGACATTCGCACCAAGCTGGAGGCGGGCGACACGCTGCCTTTCGACGTCGTGCGTAACGCTTCCGACGGCGTGGCGGAGGTCTATTACTCGGTCGCGCAGGCGTTGATCGGGGATGCGCCCGACACGTTCACGCTGGTGCATTCGCGGCTGGCGAACCTGATCCGGCCCGACATGGATGATGCGACGCTGCTGACCGCATCGATGCTCGACCAGCAGGGCCAATACGATCTTGCCATCGAAGCCTATGCCGACATCAAACCCGACAGCCCGATCTATCACGCCGCCGAAATCGGGCGTGCGGAATCGATGGTGCGCGCGGGCCGCAACGATGCGGCGATCGAAGTGCTCGAGAACCTGTCGCGCAGCCGTCCCAAGCTCGTGGGCGTCTGGACCGCGCTCGGCGACACGCTGCGCCGCGAGAGCCGCTTTGCCGAGGCTGCGAAAGCCTATGACAAGGCGATCGACCTGCTTGGCCAGCCCGAGCCGAAGGACTGGTTCGTCTGGTATTCGCGCGCCATCGCGCAGGAACGCTCGGGCAATTGGGACGAGGCCGAGAAGGGCTTCCGCGAGGCGCTGCGTCTCTCGCCCGATCAGCCCTCGGTGCTGAACTATCTGGGCTATTCCTACGTGGACAAGGGCGAGAATCTCGACGAGGCGCTCGACATGATCCGCAAGGCCGCCGCCGAGCGTCCCGATGCGGGCTTCATCATCGACAGCCTCGGCTGGGCGCTGTTCAAGCTTGGCCATTATCAGGAGGCGGCCGAGAAGATGGAGCGCGCCGTGGAGCTCGAGCCGCGCGATCCGCTGCTCAACGACCACCTCGGCGATGTGCTCTGGGCCGTGGGGCGTCAGCGCGAGGCGAAGTTCCAGTGGCGCCGCGCGTTGTCCTTCGCGACCGACGATGCGGAGACCACCGAGGAGCTCGATCCCGACGCGATCCGCCGCAAGATCGAGGTGGGTCTGGACCAGCTGCGCAAAGAGCAGGGTCTGCCGCCGCTCGAGGACAAGGGCCCGAGCAAGGACACTGCTCAGGCTGCCCCCGAAACTCCCGCGAGCGATGCGAATAATTGACGCCTTCGCGCCGGCGAAGATCAACCTGACGCTCCATGTCATCGGCCAGCGGGCCGATGGCTATCACCTGCTCGACAGTCTCGTGGCTTTCGGGCCGATGGGCGACCGGCTGGTGCTGCGCGAGAGCGACGCGCTGTCGCTCAGCGTGGCAGGCCCCGAGGCGGCGGGCGTGCCCGCCGATCCGTCGAACCTCGTGCTGAAAGCCGCGGCCCTCCTGTCGCGCCCGGCGGGGCAGGGGGCCGAGATCCATCTCGACAAACATCTGCCGCCCGCCTCGGGCATTGGCGGAGGATCGTCAGATGCGGCGGCAGCGCTGCGCGCGCTGGCTGCGCTTTGGGACCAGCCGCTTCCGGCAGAGACCGCGCAACTTGGGGCAGACGTGCCGATGTGCCTGATGCCGCAGCCCCAGCGCGTGCGGGGCATCGGCGAGACGCTCGACCCCGTGGCCCTGCCGCCGCTGCCCGCGCTTCTGGTTAATCCGCGCGTGGAAGTGCCGACGCCTGCGATCTTCGAAGGGCTCGATTCGAAGGACAATCCCCCGATGCCGGAAGCGCTTCCGAGTTTCACTGGCGCGCCCGATTGCATCGACTGGCTCGCGACCCAGCGCAACGACCTGCAAGCCCCAGCCATCGCGTCCGCCCCGGTGATCGGGGAGGTTCTGGACGGGCTCATGATGCTGCCCGGCTGCCGCCTCGCGCGGATGTCGGGCTCGGGCGCCACCTGTTTCGCGCTTTTCGAGACGCTGGACGGGGCGCAGGCTGCCGAGGCGATGCTGGCCCAACGTCGCCCCGACTGGTGGCGCGCCTCCGGCATGCTCGGCGATCAGACGCAAAAGGCGCAGCCCCAAAACCGCGCCTTTTCCTCTTGACCTAAATATCCCCGGGGGAGCCCGCAGGGCGGGGGGCGGAGCCCCCTCAGCGCAGCCGCGCCACCACGTAATCCGCCAGATCGTCCAGCATTTGCCGCAGCTCGCTCTCGGGCAGCACCTTGAGCCGCTCGCGCCCGCGATCGGCCCATTCAAGGGCAGCGGCGCGCGTCTCTTCCAGCGCGCCGGTCGCGTGCAGCAGCTCCATCGCATGCTCCAGATCGCCGTCGCGCTGGTCGCCCTTGTCGATGGTGCGGGTCCAGAAGGCGCGGGCGTCCGCGTCGGCTTTCGCCAGCGCCTTGATTAGCGGCAGGGTCAGTTTGCGCTCGCGGAAATCGTCGCCCACATTCTTGCCCATGGTCTCGGCATCGCTGAGATAGTCCAGCAGATCGTCAACCACCTGGAACGCGATCCCGAGGCTCTCGCCGTAATCATGCAGCGCCGCGATCTGATCCTCCGGAGCGCCGGCCAGAACTGCGCCCGCCTCGGTCGCCGCCGAGAACAGCGCCGCCGTCTTGCCGCGCACCACTTTGTAATAGGTGTCCTCGGTCGTGTTCAGGTCTTCCGCCGCCGAAAGTTGCAGCACTTCGCCTTCGGTGATGACGGCGGAGGCGTTCGACAGGATCGACAGAACCCGCAGGTTGTCGGTGTCGGTCATCAGCTGGAACGACCGCGCGAAGAGGTAATCGCCAACGAGCACGCTCGACTTGTTGTCCCAGAGCAGGTTCGCGGTCGGGCGGCCCCGGCGCTGCTTGCTCTCGTCGACCACATCGTCATGCAGCAGCGTCGCGGTATGGATGAACTCGACCGCCGCCGCGAGGTTGTGATGCAGGCTGCCCTCGTAGCCGCACAGCCGCGCCGCCGCGACGGTCAGCATCGGCCGCAGCCGCTTGCCGCCCGCGCCGACCAGATGGGCGGTCACTTCGGGGATACGCGGCGCGTTTTCCGAGGCCATGCGCTCGGCGATCAGCGCATCCACCGCCGCCATGTCGCTTGCCAAGGCTTCCGCGAGACGGTCGTGCGGTTTCGCCGTGTTGTCGGGCTTATCGTCGAGGCTCATGTTCATCCCTTCGATCTGCCTCATCTCGACAGCCCTCGCAAGGGGCCGTAAGTGAGGGATATGAAAGAGCTACTGCGCAGCACGGACCCGGTGAAACTGGCCATGGCGACCGCCCTTCTCGAGGGCGAGGGTATAAGCACGTTTCAACTCGACGTCCATACGAGCGTGCTGGAAGGCTCGCTCGGAATCCTTCCGCGCCGCCTGATGGTGCGCGACAGCGACATGTTCATGGCGCAGGCGGTTCTGCGCGATAACGAGATCAAATCGGATTGAGGCTTATGGACCGGTTCGGGCCCGAGGATCTGACAGTCGATGGCTTTCTCGGCGGGCGGTTGCGCATCGCCCAGCCGCGCGCGGGCTACCGCGCGGCGATGGACCCGGTCCTGCTCGCGGCGGCCTGTCCGGCGCAGGCGGGCCAGTCGGTTCTAGAACTCGGCTGCGGGGCAGGGGTGGCGAGCCTGTGTCTTGGCTGGCGGGTGTCGGGGCTTGAGCAAAGCGGGCTGGAACTGCAGTCCGCCTATGCCGATCTCGCGCGGCGCAACGCGACGGAGAACGGGATCGTGCTCGAGGTGATCGAGGGTGATCTGGCGCAGATGCCCGCCGATCTGCGGGCGCGCAGCTTCGATCACGTCATCGCCAACCCGCCCTATTTCGGGCCCGAGGATGGCACGCCGGCCGCCGATCCCGGCCGCGAGCGCGCGCAACGCGAGGCGACGCCGATCAGCGCATGGCTCGACGCGGGACTGCGGCGGCTCAAGCCCGAGGGGCGGATCACGCTGATCCAGCAGGCCGACCGTCTGGCGGATCTGTTGGCGGGGTTGCATGGGCGGACCGGTGCGATCACCGTTCTGCCGATTGCGCCCCGAGTCGGCCGCGCAGCGCGCCGGGTGATCGTCACAGCACGCAAAGGTGCGCGGACCCCGCTGCAGCTTCTTGCGCCGCTGATCCTGCACTCGGCGCCGATGCACTCACGCGATGCAGAGGATTTGACGGAAATTGCGCGCGAAATCCTGCGCGAAGGTCAAAAATTGCCGATTCCGCGTTAACGCTTTCGCAAGATTTCGCGAAAATGCTGGGGATAACCCGTCGCTATACGACATTTCCGTGACACGACTCAAAACCTGTGCTGCAATCGACGGGCTGACAACTGGAGAGGAGACTGCCATGTCGCTTGGTTCGCATATCACCGAACTTCGCAAAAAACATGAGGCTCTGTCGATGGAGGTCGAGCGCGCTTCGCGCAGACCCGGCATCGACGATCTCGAAATCGCTCAGATGAAAAGGCAAAAACTTAGGCTGAAAGAGGAAATCCGCCGCCTCGAAACGGCCTGAGGGCCCTCCCACGAGTTTAATCGGGCCGTCCTTCGGGGCGGCCCGTGTCGTTTGAAGGGGCCTGTTAGCGCGCGGCGACTCAGGCCGAGCCCTTCCGCGGTATTTCCTGCCCGGTCATATCCGGCGGCGGGGGCGCGGCGCGCCGACGCCGACCGCCCAGCGCCGCCAGCCCGGCGCCCCCGGCGATCATCGCTGCCGCAATCAGCAGGGTCGGGCGGGCGCTCGCGATCCCGACGGCGACCAGCACCAGCGTCGAGACCAGAGGGGCCGCGTAGGAGGCCGTGCCCAGCAGCTGAATATCGCCCCGCTTCACGCCAAGATCCCACGTGTAGAAGGCGAGCCCGACCGGCCCCAACCCCAAGCCGATCACCGAGGCCCAGCCGATCGCGTCCGCAGGCCAGATCGTCGGCTCCAGCGCAAGATGGGCGACGGCCGACAGGGCCGCGCTCGCGAGGCAATAGACCGCGACCGCCGCCGTCGGCACCGCGCCGAAGCGCCGTGACAGCAACGAATAGCTTGACCATGTCAGCGCGCAGATCAGCGCCAGCCCATAGCCGGGCAGCGCCGCCCGATCGGCGGAAATCCCGCCCCCGAGGATCAGCGCCGCGCCCCCGAAAGCAAGCACCGCCCCCGCGACATGCCAAAGCGTCAGCCGCTCGCCGGGCAACAACCCCGAAAACAGCACGATCAGCAGGGGCCAGAGATAGGCGATCAGCCCGGCCTCGGCCGGGGGCGCGAGGCGCAGCGCCGAGAAATAAAGGAAGTGATAGCCGAACAGCCCCGCGGTCCCGGCGAGATAGACCTTCCACGACACGTGCCGCAGCTGCCCCAGCGCACCGGTCGCCACCAGCCAGATCACGCCCACCGCGCCGCCCAAAGCGAAACACAGCGCGTTCAGCATCAGGGGCGGCACCGGGGCCGATCCCACGGTGAACAGCGCCAGCAGCGCCCACAGCAATACCGCCGTGAATCCGATCGAAGTGGCCTTGCCGCGTGTCATGCTGTCCCCGCCAAAACAAAGAGGCCCGCAAAATGCGGGCCTCCGTCGAGAATGCCAAGAGGCGAAATCAGATGAAATACTGGCCGCCATTCGCGGTGATCGTCGAGCCGGTGATGAAGCCCGCATCGTCGGAGGCGAGGAACACCACGCAGCGCGCGATTTCTTCGGGCTCGCCCAGACGACCGACCGGGATCTGGCCGATGATCGACTCGCGCACCTTCTCCGGCACCGCCATGACCATCTCGGTCGCGATATAGCCGGGGCAGATCGCGTTCACCGTGATGCCCGCGCGGGCGCCTTCCTGCGCCAGCACCTTGGTGAAGCCCAGATCGCCCGCCTTCGCCGCCGAGTAATTCGCCTGAGCGAACTGACCCTTCTGGCCGTTGATCGAGGAGATGTTCACGACCCGGCCGAACTTGCGCTCGCGCATCTTCGTCCAGAGCGGATGGGTCATGTTGAAGATGCCGCTGAGATTGGTGTCGATCACCTGGGTCCACTGCTCGCGGGTCATCTTGTGGAAGGGCGCGTCGCGGGTAATGCCCGCGTTGTTCACCAGAACGTCGATCGGGCCGACCTCGGATTCGATCTGCTCGATCCCCGCCGCGCAGGCGTCGTAATCGGCGACCGACCATTTGTAGGTCTTGATCCCAGTCTCCTCGGTGAACTTGGCCGCAGCCTCCTCATTGCCGGCATAGTTCGCGACGACCGTGTAGCCCGCCGCCTGTAGCGCCTTCGAGATCGCCGCGCCAATGCCGCGCGATCCGCCGGTGACCAATGCAACTCTCGCCATGATTCCTCCTCCAAATGGAATGCCCTTGAAATGCTGTTACCGAAAATGACAAGAGCGCGCAACAAAGTTGCGCGCTCTTTTTGCAGATGCAGCATTTTTTTGCCGTTAGAGGCCTTCAATGCACATTGCGACGCCCATACCGCCACCGATGCAGAGCGTGGCGAGGCCTTTTTTCGCGCCCTGACGCTTCATCTCGAAGAGCAGGGTGTTGAGGATTCGCGCGCCGCTGGCGCCGATCGGGTGGCCGATGGCGATGGCGCCGCCATTGACGTTCACCTTGCTGACGTCCCAACCCATGTCCTTGTTCACCGCGCAGGCCTGCGCTGCGAAGGCTTCGTTGGCTTCGATCAGGTCGAGATCGGAGGCTTTCCAGCCCGCCTTCTCAAGCGCCTTGCGCGAGGACGGGATCGGGCCGCAGCCCATGATCGACGGGTCGAGCCCGGCGGTCGCATAGGAGGCGATGCGAGCCAGCGGCGTGAGCCCGCGCTTCTCGGCCTCTTCCTCCGACATCAGCAGCACCGCGGCCGCACCGTCATTGATGCCGCTCGCGTTGCCCGCGGTCACCGAGCCGTCCTTGGCGAAGGCCGGGCGCAGCTTCTGCATGTTCTCGATCGTCGCGCCGTGGCGGATATATTCGTCCTGATCCACGACCGTGTCGCCCTTGCGCGTCTTCACGGTGAAGGCGGCGATCTCGTCGGCAAACTTGCCGGCCTTCTGCGCGGCCTCGGCCTTGTTCTGCGAAGCCAGCGCGAATTCGTCCTGCATCTCGCGCGAAATCTGCCACTGGGTGGCGACATTCTCGGCGGTCTGGCCCATGTGATAGCCGTTGAACGCGTCCCACAGGCCGTCCTTGATCATCGAGTCGATCATCTTCATGTCGCCCATCTTCTGACCCGCGCGCAGATGCGCGACATGGGGGCTGAGCGACATGCTTTCCTGACCGCCCGCGACGACGATATCGGCATCGCCGCACATGATATGCTGGGCGCCGAGCGCGACCGTGCGCAGGCCCGAACCGCAGACTTGGTTGATCGACCAGGCAGCGCTTTCGATCGGCAGGCCCGCGTTGATATGGGCTTGGCGGGCGGGGTTCTGGCCTTGGCCCGCGGTCAGCACCTGACCGAGGATCGTCTCGGACACATCGGACTTCTCGATCCCGGCGCGGGCGACGACGGCCTCGATCACGGCGGCGCCGAGGTCATGTGCGGGCGTATTGGCAAACGCGCCCAAAAACGAGCCGACGGGCGTACGCGCGGCCGAGACGATGACGACATTGGTCATGGGATCCTCCTCATCACTTAAGCGGGCGCGACAGCGCGTCCGTTCTGCTGCTGCGCAGCATGGCGGAAGGGAGCGAGAGGTCAAGCTTAATCCCGTCGCTCTGGAAATTGTCAGCGCAAGTTTATTGCGCTCTGGCTGGGGTCATGCACGTCTCCGTCGCGGTTCGGAAGACTGGCTCCACGGGGGGTGGATCGTCGGCGCGCCGAAGTAATAGCCCTGCATGCAATCGACGCCGAGGCTTGCCACATATTCGGCATCCTCCAGCGACTCGACTGCTTCGGCGATTGTGAACATCTCGAAATGGCGCGCCACGTCGAGCAGCGATTTCGTCAGCGCCTGATTGTCCGGATCGTGCGAGATGCCGCGGATGAACTGCCCATCGACCTTGATGATGTCGAAGTAGAAATCTCGCAGATAGCGGAAAGACGTGTAACCCGCCCCGAAATCGTCGAGCGCGATACTGACGCCGCGCGCCTGCAAATCCTCCATGAAGACGCTGACCAGTTCGGGAATTTCCATCGCCGAGCTTTCGGTAATCTCCAGTATGAGACGCTCGCCGACGGTCTCATCGACCGCGAGGCCGCGATTGAGAACCTTGGTCCAGGGCGCATAGCCGATCGAGCGCGCCGACATATTGATCGCCAGGCGCAGATCCGGCTGCCCAAGAAGCGCTTTCAGACCCAGTTCGAGCGAGAGGCAATCGAGTTTCCGCCCGACCTCCGTACGTTCGATCGCGTTGATGAACTCCTTCGCGGGGATGATGCGCCCGCGATCGTCGAGAACCCGGATCAGGCCCTCGTAAAACGCAGGTCGGTCGGGGCGGCAGGTCTGGATCACTGGCTGATAGGCCAGCATGACGTCATGCCGGTCGATCGCCGCGCGCACCATGGCCAAGGCCTGTCGGCTTTGCTCGGCAGCCGCAAAGCTCAGCGGGCTATCTTCGTCACGATGCACCGGCATGGCCCTCGCGTCTCGATTCGTCATCTGCCCCTCCTTCGCCTTCGAGCCAAGCATCCGCGCAAGCGCCTAAGAAGGGGTAAAGACCGGGAAATAGGCCGGACTCGTGGTTAACTGGAAATTCGCATCCGGCGTTAAGTCGATGGTAACCGGCAGGTGCCTAGGGTGGAGCTTGATGGAACAGAATGGGCGATGACGAAAATGGGGCAGCCGGCACTGCGCGGCACCAACGAGGTGCCTTTCGCGCTGGAAGAATTGTTCTACTCTCGCACCGATACGCGTGGGGTGATCCA
The DNA here is from genome assembly GCF_002378135.1 of Thioclava sp. UBA3469. NCBI lineage: Bacteria > Pseudomonadati > Pseudomonadota > Alphaproteobacteria > Rhodobacterales > Paracoccaceae > Thioclava > Thioclava sp. UBA3469. The sequence continues at coordinate 36,362 of NZ_DFRG01000194.1, read as the reverse complement.
ATCGGGCAACGAGATTTTTCGGCGCACCGCGGGTTTTGAATGGCCCGAGATGATCGGGGCGCCGCATAAGATCGTGCGTCATCCCGATACGCCGCGCGCGGTGTTCAGGGTGCTTTGGGATGCGCTGAAAAAAGGCTATCCCATGGGCGCCTATGTGAAGAACAAGGCGAAAGGCGGCGGGTGGTATTGGGTCTTTGCGGTCGTCATGCCGATCGAGGGCGGCTACCTCTCGGTCCGGCTGAAACCGACGAGCGAGCTGTCCGATGAAATCCATACGCTTTACCGTGATCTCTCTGCGCGCGAACGGGCGGAGTCCCTCGACCCGGAGGAGAGCGCGACGCTGTTGCGTGATTTCGCGGAACGTGGCGGCTATTCGAGCTACACCGCCTTCATGGCCTATGCGCTGGCGCTTGAGCTTACCGAACGGGATCGCCGCCTCAATCGAAATGCCGATGAGAATACGCGGATGCTGGCCGAATTGAACACCGCGATGGGGCGCCTCACGAAGGAGCAATTCGGACTTCTACGCAGTTTCGAAGCGCTGCAATCCGTGCCGAACAACATGCGGATCGTCGCCTCGCGGCTCGAGCCGTCCGGGGGGCCGGTGTCTGCGATCTCGGAAAACTACAAAGCCTCGTCTGCTGTCATCTCGGAGCGGCTGCGCAAATTCGTTGCCGGTCGCGGCAATCTTTGTGGTCAGATGGCCTTTCAGGTCGCGCGCGCCGTGTTCCAACTGGGCTGCGCGCGTGTCCTCAACGAAATGAGTACCAATTTTATGGGCGAAGAGGCGCAGAATGATCAGCCCCGAGAGGAAGAACGCGCATTGCTGCAGTCGCTCGTCACCAAAGGCACCGCCGATGCGAATGCCGCGATGCGTCAAGCGGCCGAACTCGCCGACGATATGATGAACCAGAGCCGAGACATTCGTCGCCAGTTGCTCGGGCTCGACACGATCCGCGTCCTTGGGCGCGTCGAGTGTGGGCGCATGCGGGATGCGAATGGCGGGCTCGCGGCTACGATCGACCAGCTCGACAGTTTCCATGACGATATCAAAGGGCGTCTTGAGGCCATCCTGGCCCTGTCGGAAGAGATCGAGCATTGGTTGGGACGCTATCTGCGCGCGGGCAGAAGCGCGGCGTGAGGCTCGGCAGACCCGAGCGCAAAGGAAAACATTCGGCGTAGAACGTAGAACATGGCACGCGGGGGCAGAGGCGTAGCTGGCGGGTCAGATGCAGCCCAGACGCCGGGCTCTGCAGAATGTTTCGACACGCGGAAGGGGGTGCGCGGGATGCGATCGGCGATCGGGCGGCAAAGGAAAATACTGCCCGGCAGCAAGTGTCGCGCCGCCACACCACCCTGCCTTACTTCTCGTCGATCAGCGCCTCGATGACCTTCTTCGCTTCGGGCGAATCCCATTCCGCGCCGCCGATCATTCGGCCGACCTCGTGGCCGTTCTTGTCGACCAGCACCGAGACCGGAAGCCCAAGAACGCCCATCGCGCGGGCGGCGAAATTGGCGTCGTCGTGGAAGCGGGGCAGGGCGTCGATGCCTTCCTTGTCGAAGAAAGCGGCCACTTTCTCGGGCGAGTTCGAGCCGCCCGTGGCAATCGTCATCACCTGAAACCCATTCTCGCCGAACTCTTTTTGCAGCGTATTCAGCGAGGGCATTTCCTCGCGGCAGGGCGGGCACCACGTCGCCCAGAAATTGATCAGGACCACCTTGCCTTCGAAATCTTTCATCGAATGCTCGTCGCCGCTTTCATCGGTCACCGTGAAGGGCGGCAGCGGCAGCGGTTCATCATAGGTGACGAGGGATTCCATCTGCCCCGATTTCACCGCATCTAGATCCGCGGCCTGCGCAACATTTGCACCCAGCGCCAGCGCCGTATAAAGGACGAGAAACCGTAACATATAGCCTCCTAGCAAGGGCCTCAGACCATGACCGATCAGACCGACGAGAACAAGTCCTCCAACGCGATGTGGGGCGGGCGTTTCGCCGCGGGACCTGACGCGATCATGGAGGCGATCAACGCCTCGATCGGGTATGACCAGCGGCTCTACGCGCAGGACATCCGCGGCAGCCGGGCCCACGCCGCGATGCTCGCCGCGCAAGGCATCATTAGTGATAAGGACGCCGAGGCGATCGGAGAAGGTTTGCTCACGGTTTTGTCAGAAATCGAAGCGGGAGGATTTCCCTTCTCGACCGCGCTCGAGGACATCCACATGAATGTCGAGGCGCGGCTGAAAGAGGTGATCGGCGAACCGGCGGGGCGGCTGCACACGGCGCGCTCGCGCAACGATCAGGTCGCGACCGATTTCCGCCTTTGGGTGCGCGAGCAATGCGACGCCGCGATCACCGGGCTCGACACGCTGATCCGCGCCGCGCTGACCCGGGCCGAGGAGGGCGCCGATTGGGTGATGCCCGGCTTCACCCATCTGCAGACCGCGCAGCCGGTGACCTTCGGCCATCACATGATGGCCTATGTCGAGATGTTCGCACGCGACAAATCCCGGTTCGAGGATGCGCGCAAACGGATGAACGAATGCCCGCTGGGGGCTGCGGCGTTGGCCGGCACAGGCTTCCCGATCGATCGTCATGCCACGGCAGAGGCGCTGGGCTTCGACCGGCCGATGGCGAACTCGCTCGATGCGGTGTCGGATCGCGATTTCGCGCTGGAATTCCTGTCGGCCTCGTCGATCTGCGCGGTCCACATGTCGCGCCTCGCCGAAGAGCTGGTGATCTGGTCCTCGGCGCAGTTCCGCTTCGTCGCGATGTCGGACAAGTGGTCGACGGGCTCGTCGATCATGCCGCAGAAACGCAACCCCGACGCGGCAGAGCTGATCCGCGCCAAGATCGGGCGCATCCTCGGGGCCTCGGTCGCGCTGTTCACGGTGATGAAGGGGCTGCCGCTCGCCTATTCGAAGGACATGCAGGAAGACAAGGAGCAGGTCTTCGATGCCGCCGACAACCTGATGCTCGCGCTTGCCGCGATGGCGGGGATGATCGGCGATATGACGGTGAACGCGGACAAGCTGGAGGCCGCGGCCTCGGGCGGGTTCTCCACCGCGACCGATCTGGCCGACTGGCTGGTGCGCGAGGCGGGGCTGCCCTTCCGTGACGCCCACCACGTCACCGGCTCGCTGGTCGCGATGGCAGAGGAAAAAGGCTGCGACCTGCCCGATCTGAGCCTCGAACAGATGCAGTCGATCAACCCGGCGATCACCGAGAGCGTCTTCGACGTCCTCGGGGTTCACAACTCGGTCGCCTCGCGCCAGTCTTACGGCGGAACCGCGCCCGATCAGGTGCGCGCGCAGATCGCTCGCTGGAAGGAACAGCTAGGATGAAATTCGCGGCTCCGTTCGTGCTGATCGGTCTGCTTGGCGCCTGTGCCGCCGATCCGGAGCTGCACACACATGTCGGCATCAACCGTGACGGCATCAAAGTTTATCCCGCCGCGACGGCGCGCGTTGGCATCATGACCCTTTCGGTGACCCCATGACCAAGACCCTGACCCTCGCCCTGACGCTTCTTCTCTCGCTCGCTGCCTGCGGTGTCGACGGCCCGCCCGTCCCGCCGTCCGAGGCGGATAGCACGCAATCCCAGCAGGCTTCGGCCCAGTAATCGAGACCTCTCATGGATCATTTCCTCTATCGCGACGGCGTCCTTCATGCAGAGGATGTGCCGATCCCCGAGATCGCGGCCGCTGTTGGCACGCCGTTCTACGTCTATTCGACCGCCACGCTGGAGCGCCATTTCAAGCTGTTCGAAGAGGCGCTCGGCTGGACGGATCACCTGATCTGCTTCGCGATCAAATCGAACTCGAACCTCGCGGTGCTGAAGGTTCTGGGCGATCTGGGCGCGGGGATGGATGTGGTCTCGGGCGGCGAATATCGCCGGGCGCGGGCGGCTGGTGTGCCGGGGGATCACGTGGTGTTCTCGGGCGTCGGCAAGACCCGCGAGGAGATCGCCTACGTTCTTGAGAACGGCATTCGTCAGTTCAATGTCGAGTCCGAGCCGGAACTGCTCGCGATTTCTGAGATTGCCGCGTCGATGGGCGTCACCGCGCCGATCGCGCTGCGGGTGAACCCGGATGTCGACGCGAAGACCCATGAGAAAATCGCGACCGGCAAATCCGAGAACAAGTTCGGCATCCCGATTGCCAAGTCCCGCGCGGTCTATGCCGAGGCGGCCCAGCTGCCCGGCATCGAGGTCGTGGGCATCGACGTGCATATCGGCTCGCAGCTGACCGATCTGGAGCCGTTCGAGGCGGCCTTCCTCAAGGTCCGCGAATTGACCGAGGCGCTGCGCGCAGACGGCCACGATATCCGCCGTCTCGACCTCGGCGGCGGTCTGGGCATTCCCTATGAGCGGTCGAATTCCGCCCCGCCTCTGCCCATCGAATACGGGCAGGTGATCCAGCGCACCGTGGGCGATCTGGGCTGCGAGATCGAGATCGAACCGGGCCGCCTGATTTCGGGCAATGCCGGGCTGCTGGTCTCCTCGGTGATCTGGCTGAAAGAGGGCGAGGGGCGCGATTTCCTCATTCTCGACGCGGCGATGAACGACCTCGTGCGGCCCTCGATGTATGGCGCCTATCACGACATCGTCCCGGTGATCGAAGCCGATCCGGGCACCGAATCCGCGCCTTTCGATATCGTCGGCCCGGTGTGCGAGACCGGCGACACTTTCGCAAAGGCGCGCAATCTGACGCCGCTCGGCCCGGGCGATCTGGTCGCCTTCCGTTCGGCGGGGGCTTACGGCGCGGTCATGTCGTCGGAATACAATTCGCGTCCGCTGATCCCCGAGGTTCTGGTCCGCGGCGGCGAATTCGCTCTCATTCGGGCAAGACCGAGCTTTGAGGAAATGCTCTCCCGCGATACCATCCCGGAGTGGCTCTGATCCGTAGGAAGGGAATCGGGGCCGACGGATAGGGAGAGTATGCCGGTCAGGAACTGGTTCAGCAAAGCTTCGCGCGATACCGCGACGAAGGAGGACGGGCAGGCCGCTCTGGCCCCGCTCGCCCGGCCTATTGCGCTCACCCATGCCGGGATGATCGTCGAGCGGGGGCTGCGCGCCTTCTGGCCGCTTCTCTCCGTTCTTGCGCTGATCGCCACCGCCATAGCCTTCGCGCTGCCCGCCTATTTGGGGCCGGGCGGGCGTTGGTTCTGGCTGGTCGCGCTGATCGCCTCGCTCGCCGCGCTGGCATGGGGCGCGTGGCGGATGCGCTGGCCGCGCCGCACGGATGCGATTGCGCGGCTCGATGCGACGCTGCCGGGCCGTCCGCTTTCCGCGCTGACCGACGAGATGGCGCTGGGGCAGGACGATCCCGCCGCCCGCGCGCTTTGGATGGCGCATCTGCGGCGCATGGCCAAGGCCGCGCAAGCCGCCCGCGCGCCGCGTCCGAAACCCGATCTTGCCCGCCGCGATCCCTATGCGCTGCGTCTGACCGCGCTGACGGCCTTGGTCGTCGCGGTGATCTTCGGCGTGCCGCAGCGGCTTTTGCATCCGACCGAGGGGCTGCCGACGCCTGCGGGCTCTGCCGAGGCCGCGATGGGGCCAAGCTGGGAAGGTTGGGCCGCGCCGCCGCGCTATACCGGCAAGCCGGGGCTCTATCTGAACAAGGTCGAGGGCGACGAGCTGATCGTGCCCGAAGGCACCCGCTTCTCGATCCGGCTGTATGGCGCGTCCGGCGCGATCGGCTTCTCCGAGAGCGTCTCGAACCCGGCCGCGCTGCCCGAACAGGGCGCGGCGCAGACCGCCAGCGGCATCGAGACCCATGAATTCGAAGCGGTCCGCGACGGGCTTCTGGAGTTCAAAGGCCCCGCCGCGCGCCGCTTCAACGTGGTGGTGCGCCCCGACGAGGCGCCCTCTGTCGCGCTGGCCGGCACACCTGATCGCCGCGCCGATGGCAAGCTGAGCCTGCCCTTCACCGCGCAGGACGATTACGCCGTGACCAAGGGCCATGCGGTGATTTCGCTCGATCTGGCGAAGGTCGATCGCCGCTACGGTCTGCAGATCCCGCCCGAGCCGCGCGACGATCTGGTCTATGACTTGCCGCTGCCGATTTCCGGCTCGCGGGCCGATTTCACCGAAAGCCTCGTCGAGGATGCCGCGAAGCATCCTTGGGCGAACCTGCCGGTGAAACTGACGCTCGATGTCGAGGACGGGCGCGGCCAGACCGGTACGTCCGGCACGCAGGAGATCATCCTGCCCGGCAAGCGTTTCTTCGATCCGCTCGCCTCCGCCTTGATCGAAGTGCGCCGCGATCTGCTGTGGTCGCGCGACAATCGCGGCTATGCCGATCAGCTGCTGCGGGCGATTTCGAACCGGCACGAGGGCTTCATCAAGCGCGAGGAGGTCTACCTGATGATCCGCCTCGTGATCGGGCGCCTCGACGATCCCGACCTGTCGCCCGAGGCCCGCGACGAGATCGCCGAGGCGCTGTGGAAGATGGCGGAGCTGGTCGAGGATGGCGGGCTCGCCGATGCTTTGGCCGCGATGCAGAAGGCGCAGGAAAAGCTCTCCGAGGCAATTCGCAACGGGGCGTCCAAGGATGAGATCGCCAAGCTCATGCAGGAGCTGAAAGAGGCGACGGACAATTACATCCGCATGCTTGCCGAGCGCTCGCAGCAGCAGGAACAAGGCCCGCAATTCGGTCAGCAGCCGCAGCAGGGTCAACAGATCACCGGCGACCAGATCCAGCAGATGATGGACCAGATCCAGAAGCTGATGGAGGAGGGCCGGATGGCCGAGGCGCAGGAGTTGCTCGACCAGCTCGCGCGGATGATGGAGAACCTCAAGGTCCAGCAGGGCCAGAACGGTCAGGGCGACATGCCCGGCGGTCAGGCGATGCGCGACATGCAGGACACGCTTCGCAAGCAGCAGGAGCTGTCCGACGATGCGTTCCGCGACCTGCAGGACCAGTTCATGACTCCGGAGGAGCGCCAGCAGCAGGCCGAGAACGGTCAGCAAGGTCAACAAGGTCAGCAAGGGCAACAGGGTCAGCAGCAAGGTCAGCAGGGTCAACAAGGCCAGCAGGGAGAGCAAGGCCAACAAGGTCAGGGCCAGCAGCCCGGCGACCAGCCCGGTCAGGGCCAAGGCCAGGACGGGCAAGCGCAGCGCGACGGTCAGGGGCAGGGCGATCAGCCCGGCATGAACGGCGGGCAGGGCGGTGTCGATGGTCAAAGCCTCGCGGATCGCCAGCGCGCATTGCGGCGCGAACTCGACCGCCAGCGCGGGCTGCTGCCGGGCTTCGGCAACGAGGCGGGCCAGCAGGCCGAGAAGCGTTTCGACGATGCCGGGCGCGCGATGGATCAGGCCGAGGAAGCGCTGCGCGAGGGCGACAACTCGGCGGCGATCGACCGTCAGGCCGACGCGATCGAGGCGCTGCGCGAAGGGATGCGCGCGCTTGGCGAGGCGATGCGCAACGAACAGGCGCGCCGCGACGGCCAGCAGCCCGGCCAGCAGGGCAATCAGCAGGCGGGTCAGCCCGGACAGCAGGGTGGGCGTGAAATGCCGCGCGATCCGCTTGGCCGCGCGCAGGGCGAGGGCAATCAGCTTGGCACCGACCGTCAGATGCTGAATGGCGAGGATGTCTATCGCCGGGCGCAGGATCTGCTCGATGAAATCCGCCGCCGCTCGGCCGATCGTCTGCGCCCCGAGGAAGAGCTGGACTACCTCAAGCGGCTGCTCGACCAGTTCTCGAACGCGGGCTAACGCCGCGCGCCCATAAGTTCAACTTATGCGCGGCGGCAGATTATTAGGAAAACTTATTCGGTGAAGCCGTCCGAGGTCGCCTCGGGCGAGAGGCGATGCGTCAGGATTTGCAACTGGTCGTCGAGCCAGATGCGCCCCTCGTCCACCGCCACGACATATTGGGTCAGTGGCGATTTGAGCGCCGGGACTTTCGCGGCGATGTCCGGCGCGAAGGCATAGAGCAGCGCCAGGATCGCGGTGACCGCCATGACGAAGATGAAGCCGCGGCTGAAGCCAGAGCGGCGGCGGCGCGCCATTTCCGGCGAGAATTCGGCCACGCTGTCGCCCTCGCGATCCGAGGTCGCGGTGAGGGTCGAATTGATCTCGTCGATGTCGGGCAGCCGTTCGCGTCCGCGGATCGCGCGCATGTCTTCGTCGTCCTCGCCGAGCAGGTCGGCCACGCGATCCTCTTCGGACTCGTTGAGATCGGAAAAGTCCTGCGCAGTTTTGCGGCGGCGCGCCAGATCGGCGGCGGCGGCCTCGGCGGCGCGTTCCGCGTCTTCGCTGGTCTCGCGCTCTTCGAGGTTCAGTTCGTCTTGCGTCTCCAGCTCGCTCGAGCCTTCGGCGCGGCGCTGCGCGGCTTCGCGCTCGGCTTCTTCGCGCAGGATCGACAGCAGCCCGTCATCGAGCGGTTTGCGCGGGGTGGCGCCGACACGTGGGGCAGGGCCGAGGCCCGGCTCGTCCTCCTCGTCGTCGTCCTGATCCTCGGGCTCCGGCGTCGAGACCATCGCCGCAATGGCGGCATCCGTGTCGTCCGTGCTTTGCGTCGTCACGACTGGCTCAGGCTCGGGCAGGGCCGTTGCGGCCTCGGGCTCTGGTTGTTGCTCGGGTTCGGGAAGCGGCTCGGGCTCGGAAGTTTGCTCGGGTTCGGCGGGTTGCTCGGATTCGGAAACGGGCTCAGATTCGGCGGGCGTCTCCGCCGTCACCTCAGCCTCAGCTTCCTCGGGTGCAGTCTCTGCCTCTGCCTCCGTCTCGGCGTCAAGATCCCAACCTTCGGGCGGGGGCGCAGCGGTGGTGGTGTCAGGTTCGGCAGAGAGCATATCCTTGCTCGGCTGGAACCAGCCGTGCCCGCAATTGGAGCATTGCACATCCCGTCCGCCATCTGGGATGACAGCGTCATCCACTTCGTATTGCGCACCGCAATTGGGGCAAACCAACCGCATATTGTCCCATCCCTGCCCGTGTTGGCGTTTTGCCGTTCTGGCCAACCACTTTCTTATGTTGTAGCAAGCGCGGGCGGAATGTCCAAATGATTTGGGCCACTTAATTCGCGAAACGCGCACCAAATAAAGGGGCTGGCAGTGATCGAGCTGCAAAATGTGGCGATGAGCTATAGCGGGGCGGAGCTGTTAAGCGATATGTCCCTTACGCTTGCCCCGGGGTCATTCCATTTTCTGACCGGGCCGTCGGGGGCCGGGAAGACCACATTTCTCAAATTATGCTACGCGGAATTGCTGCCGACGGCGGGGCATTTGTCCTTGTTCGGCAAGGATGTGCGCGGGATGGACCGGGACGAAATCGCCGGGCTGCGCCAGCGTATCGGCGTCGTGCATCAGGACTGCCAGTTCCTCGACCACCTCTCGGTGGAAGAGAACGTGGCGCTGCCGATGACGGTCAATCGCCGCACGCCCGACATGACCCAGCTGCGCGAATTGCTGGCCTGGGTCGGGCTGAAGCGGCAGGCGAATGCGCTGCCGCCGCAACTGTCGGGCGGGGAGCGGCAACGCGTCGCTCTGGCCCGCGCGGTCATCATGTCGCCCGATGTGATCCTCGCCGACGAGCCGACCGGGAACCTCGATTGGGAGATGTCGCTGCGGCTGCTGTCGCTGCTGGTCGAGCTGAACAAGATGGGCAAGACGGTGGTGATCGCGACCCACGATCTGAACCTGATCCGGCAGGCGAAACCGCAGGTCTCGGCGCGGGTTCTGCGCATCGCGAAGCGCCATCTGCATACGGCGGGGGCCGATCTGTGAAGCTGACCTTGCTGACATTCGCCTCCGAGACGACCGGGCCGGATCGGGTCGTGCCGCCGACCGGGTTCACCGCGCGGCTGACGCTGTTCACCGCCGCCGCAATGGCCTTCCTTGCGGTCTTCGCGCTGGCGCTGTCGCTGGCGACCGGGCGGCTCGCCGATCGCTGGGCGGACAGCCTCGCGCGCTCGGCCACGATCCGCATCTCCGCCCCGCCCGAGCAGATGGATGCGCAGGTCGCCGCCGTGCAGGAAGTGCTGAAGACGACGCCGGGGGTCGCCTCGTCGCGGGTGATGGGCGATGACGAGATGAAGGGGCTGCTGAAGCCGTGGTTCGGTCCCGATCTGCCGGTGGATGCGCTGCCGCTGCCCAAGCTGTTCGCAGTGACCGAGACCGGCGCGGGCGTCGATGCCGAGGGGCTGCGGCTGCGGCTGCAGGCCGAGGCGCCCGGCGCGATCTTCGACGACCATACCCGCTGGCGGCGTCCGCTTGTCGCGGCGGCGGAGCGTATCCGCACGCTGGGCCTGCTGTCGCTTCTGCTGATCTTCGGCGCGATGGCGGGGATGATCACGCTTGCCGCACAGGCCGCGCTGGCCGCCAACGGTCAGGTGATCGCGACGCTGCGGCTGGTGGGCGCGAAAGACGCCTTCATCGCGCGGGCCTTCGTTCGCCGCTTCACGACGCGCGGCCTGATCGGTGCGGTGGTGGGCACGGTGCTTGGGATGCTTGCGGTGGCGCTGCTGCCTTCGACCGAGGCTGCGGGCGGCTTCCTCACCGGTTTGGGCTTTTCCGGGGCCGCATGGCTCTGGCCATTGATCATTCCGCCGATCGCCGCGATCGTGGCCTTTGCCGCCACCCGCTTCGCCGCGCTGCGTATGCTCAGGAGACTTCGCTGATGTCCGACCCTTCGCGCCGCCCCGGAAAGGTCACGCCGCTGACCCATGTGATGACCGGGCTTTACTACGTTCACATCTCGATCGCGACGGTGCTGATCGGGGCCTGGGGCCTTGTGTTTCAGGTGCTGCCCAAGGGGCGGGCCGGTGTGCATCGCACCGCCGGAATCTGGACGCAGCATCTGCTGGATATGGCGCGGGTCTATCTGGGGCTGCGCTATGAGCTGCGCGGCACGCCGCCCGAGGGCGACTGTATCGTCGCGGCCAAGCATCAGAGCTTTTTCGACATCCTGATCCTCGCCAATCATCTGCCGCGCCGGGCCTTCGTGATGAAGAAGGCGTTGCTGAACGTGCCGGTGATGGGCTGGTTCGCGCATAAGGCGGGCTGCATCCCGATCGACCGCTCCAAGGGGTCGGAGGCGATGAAGGTGATGCTGGGCGCGGTCGAAGAGGCGCGCGTGACGCATGGGTTGGGGCAGCTGATCATCTATCCCGAGGGCACGCGCGTGCCGCCGGGCGAGAGGCGCCGTTACAAGCAGGGCGTGGGCGTGGTGGCGGAAGCCACGAAGCTGCCGGTGGTGCCCGCCGCGACCAATGCGGGCCTGTTCTGGAGCAAGCGCGGCTGGCCGATCCGGTCGGGCGTGGCGGTGACCGAGTTCCTGCCGGTGATCGAAGCGGCGGGCTCTGCGCCGCAGACGCTGGCGGCGGTCGAGGCGGTGGTCGAGCCGCGCTCGGATGCGCTGATGCTGGAGGCCGGGTTCGCGCTGCCGAAGCCCTGAGCGGGTGGCGGCGGAGGGAGCCTCCGGCGGGGATATTTCTGTCAAGAGGAAGAGGTGCGGATGCGCTGCGGGTGGCGTGCGCCGAACACGTTGGCGTGATCAGCTCTCGCGCAGATCGGCGTCGAGGATTGGGTCGATCAGGCCGGGGAAGCGCGCCTCAAGGTCATCCCGGCGCAGGGTGAGCAGGCGGCCCCGACCGTTCGGGTTCGGCTCGTTCCGGATCACGCCGGATTCCCGCAATACCTTGAGAATATGGGATTTCGTCGACTTCGGGACCTCCGCGCCTGCCGAGCTGCAGGCCGCCGCTTCGAGTGGTCCCTCGCGCAGATTGCGCGCGATCTCGCGCCGCGCCGGGTCACTGAGCGCGAAGAGCACTTGCGACAGAGACAGCGAGTCAGCGGGGGGATGCGGGAGTTCGGGGGGCGCGCTCATGGTTCGATAATACTTGAACCATGCGTCCTGTCGAGTATGTGGAGGTTCGACAATTTTCGAACCAATCGCATCAGGAGACAGCGATGACCGACGAGACGGATTCTGGCCCGCGCGCCGCATCTCCAAATCCTCCTGCGCGGAGCCCGGCAGGCTTCATGCTGGCAATCACGGGGCTCGTTCTGATGTTGGCGGGTGCGAGCGCACCGTCGCCCTTCTACCCGGTCCTGCAGACGCAGATCGGCTTTTCCTCGGCGATGATGACGGGAATTTTCGCGATCTATGCCGGGGCGCTTCTAGTGACCCTGCTGGTCTTCGGTCGGCTCTCCGACCATCTCGGGCGGCGACCGGTTCTGTCGGTGGGCTTCGTGCTGTTGGCGCTTGGGATGCTCGAATTCCTCTGGGCGGATACGGCGATGGCGCTGCTGCTGGCGCGGGTGCTGCAGGGGCTGGCGAGCGGTCTGCTGATTTCGACGCTGAGTGCGAGTTCGACTGATCATGAGCCATCTGCGCGGCCCGGTCTCGCGGCAGTCTGGAACGCGGTCGCGCCCTTGGCGGGGCTTGCGGTCGGTGCGCTCGCGGGCGGGGCGTTGCTGGCTTACGCGCCTGCGCCGCGTCTGGTGACCTTCCTCGGGCTCGCGCTGATCTATGGCCTGTTGGCGGTGCTGGTATGGCTCCCGCCGGAGACCGCGCCGCGCCATGAGGGGATACTGGCCTCGCTGCGCCCGCAGGTCTCTGTGCCGCCCCATATCCGTACGGCCTTCCGGCGCGGTGCGCCCGCGGTGCTGGCGGGGTGGGGAACCGGCTCGCTATTCCTGTCGCTGGGGGCGCCGATCGTGGCGCAGGTCTTCGAGGTGCACACTGCGCTGGCGCAGGGGGCGATCGTCGCGCTGCTATCGGGGACCGGAGCGGCCTCGTGCTATGCGACGCGCAATCTGGCCCCGCGCCGTATCGCGCTTCTGGGGACGGACGGGCTGGTGCTGGGCACGGTGTTGTCGCTGGCGGCGCTCGCGACGGGGAGTTTCGCGCTCTATCTCGCGAGCGTCTTCATCGCGGGGATCGGCTTCGGCACCTGCTTTGCGGGGGTGTTGCGTTCGCTCGCTCCGCTGGCCGCGCCCGATGAGCGTGGCGGGCTGTTCGCGGCGCTGTTCACGCTGGCTTACTCGGCCTTCGGCGTGCCGGCCGTGCTGGCGGGGCTGGCAGTGCCGGAACTGGGGCTGCGGCTGACGACCGAGATCTACGGCGCGGTCATCATTGCGCTTGCACTTGGGGCGGGGTTGATGCGCAGGCAGGCGGAACCGGCGTGAGGCCGGTTCGCGATGCGCGGGGGCTTCGGTTTAGGCCGAAAGCCCCTTCGTGCCCATGTCGAGGAACTTCTTGCGCCGTGCCTTGATCAGATCGGCGGGCTTCTTGCCCTCCAGTTCTGCCAGCATCAGCGAGATTTCCGAACCGACCGAGGCGATGGTCGCCGTGGCGTCGCGCTGTGCGCCGCCCATCGGTTCGGAGATGATGCGGTCGATCACGCCGAGCTTCTTGAGGTCCTGCGCGGTCAGGCGCAGCGCCTCAGCGGCTTCGCGCATCTTCTCGGAATCCTTCCACAGGATCGAGGCGCAGCCTTCGGGCGAGATCACCGAATAGACGGAATGTTCCAGCATCGCGACGCGGTCGCCAGTGGCGAAGGCCACTGCACCGCCCGAGCCGCCTTCGCCGATGATGACCGAGATTAGCGGCACACCGATCTGCAGGCATTTCTCGGTCGAGCGGGCGATGGCTTCGGACTGGCCGCGCTCTTCCGCGCCCTTGCCGGGATAGGCGCCGGGCGTGTCGATCAGGGCGACGACCGGCAGGCCGAAGCGGGCGGCCATGTCCATCAGGCGGATCGCCTTGCGGTAGCCCTCGGGGCGGGCCATGCCGAAGTTGCGCTCGATGCGGCTTGCGGTGTCGTTGCCCTTCTCGTGCCCGATCACCATCACCGGCTTGTCGCCGAGACGGGCGAGGCCGCCCATCACCGCGTGATCGTCGGCGAAGTTGCGATCGCCTGCGAGCGGCGTGTACTCGGTGAAGAGCTGGTCGATATAGTCCTTGCAGTGCGGACGGTCGGGATGGCGCGCGACCTGACATTTGCGCCAGGGCGACAGGTCTTTGTAGAGGTCGCGCAGCATCGCCTCGGCCTTCTTGTCGAGGGCTGACGCTTCCTTGTCGACATCCATCTCTTCGTTTTGCCGGGCCAGCGCGCGCAGCTCTTCGGCTTTGCCTTCGATCTCTGCCAGCGGCTTTTCGAATTCGAGATAGGTCATGGATCACTCCGCATCCGGAAACTCGCGCCCTTAATGTCTTCAACGCTCGGGAATTGCAACTGGGTGGCGCATGGCGGGCGCGTGCCGATTGCGGGAGTGGCGGCGCCTTGCCTCATAGGCGCGGCGGATGGGAGGTGATAGACTGACTGAGGAAACGCGCGCTTTAACCGGATGAGGGTTAATTTGGCGTATGAAGTCGAGATCAAAGAGATGCCAGCGGTGCGGCTTGCCGGGCTGGCACATAAAGGGCCTTACCCCTCGGTCGGCCCGGTCTTTCAGAAACTTGTTTCGCTGATCCCGGAGCCGTCCTGGGCGGAAGTCGAGCACGCGGCTATGATCGGCCATGACAATCCGCGCAAAGTGCCGGCGGAGGAGCTGCGCTCTCATGCCTGTTTTGCGGTGGGCGAGGGGTTCGTGATCTTCCCGCCGCTTGCGGAGATTCGCTATCCGGCCGGAAAATATGCGGTGGTGACGGTGAAGGGGCCCTATGAGCAACTGCCCGAAGCCTATCGCTGGCTGGACGAGGATTGGTATCCGACGTCGGGCATGGAGCACCGCGATCTGGTGGCCTATGAGGTCTATCTCAACGATCCGATGAACACGAAGCCGGAAGATTTGCTGACGGAGATTCGCTTGCCGCTGCAGGGCTGAGGCGCTGCGATTTGCGGAACTGTCATCGGGCCGTCGCACAGCGCGGCTAGATGGCGTTTGCGTGGGATTCCCCGGGGCTAGAAAAACGGAAACGCCCCGGCCGTAAGCCAGGGCGCTCCTTTTCCCTCATGCGGCCGGGCCTCCCCTCCCAACCGCTCCGGGATTCGATAACTATATCGCGATTCGTTCGCGCGCGGCTTAATCTTTAATCATTTCGGCTTGTCTTACAATCACTTCGGCTTGTTTGATTGACGCAATGTCGACGAGACGGCCTTTGTAGACGGTCGCACCCTCGCCGCGTGCCTTGGCCTCTTCCATCGCCACAAGAATTTCACGGGCCTCGGTCACAGCCTCATCAGACGGCGTAAAGACCTCATTTGCAAGAGAAATTTGCTTGGGGTGAATGGCCCATTTGCCCACCATGCCAAGCGTCGCCGAGCGCAGCGCCTGCGCGCGGAAGCCGTCATCGTCGGAGAAATCGCCGAACGGGCCATCGACCGGCAAAATGCCGTGAGTGCGACAGGCGGCCACGATGGCGGCCTGCGCCCAGTGCCACGGGTCGGACCAATGCTTCTCGCCGTTGCGCAGCATGTAGTAGTTTTCCTGCGTCCCGCCGATGCCGGTGGTCTGCATGCCCATCGAGGCGGCGAAGTCGGCGGCACCGAGGCTCATCGCCTGCAGGCGCGGAGAAGATGCAGCGATTTCCTCGACATGCGCGATACCGGCGGCGCTTTCGATGATGACTTCGAGCGAGATTTTCTTCGTGCGCCCCTTCGCGGTTTCGATCGCCGTGACCAGCGCGTCGACGGCGTAGACATCCGCCGCGCAGCCGACTTTCGGGATCATGATCTGGTCGATGCGCTCGGAGCCTTCTTCGAGCAGTTCGACCACGTCGCGATACCAATAGGGCGTGTCGAGACCGTTGATGCGGACCGAGAGGTATTTATTGCCCCAGTCGATCTCGTGGCTGGCCTGAATGATGTTGCGCCGCGCCTGCGCCTTATCGTTGGGCGCGACCGAATCCTCGAGGTCGAGATTGATCACATCGGCGGCGGAGGCGGCCATTTTCGGGAAGAGCTTGGTGTTCGAGCCGGGGCCGAAAAGCTGGCAGCGGTTCGGGCGGGCAGGGGGCGTGGGTTGAACGCGGAAGCTCATGAAGCGGCCTTTCGCAAGGAAGTTACGTTTTGGGTTGCTGATTGGGTATATTGTTGCGCGACCTCATGCAAGGCGATTTTGCAAGCGCAGAATCAGGGCCGCGCTGCAGCATTGCTGGGATCCGAAAATCCGAGTGATGCACGAAATTGCGGCGAATTGGCGCTTTTGCCGAAGGATCTTCCGTTTTGCTGGAAATGTTGCACGGAAATCCCCAAGAAATTTTTGCGCCGCGCCCTAATATCATCAACAAACAAGACAAAACACAGACCACAGGGAGACACGCATGTCGCTGATCGACACCCCTTACCTACTGTTTCTGGGCGATGCCCCCGATCCCTTGTCCGCAAAGGTCGCGCAGGGGATCAAGGACTGGCGGCCCGAATATGCGGTCGGCCAGTACCGGATGGAGGGATGCCAAGCCGACATGGGCATCCAAGATCTCGATATCAAAGAGGCCGTTGCGAAGGGCTGCAAGACGCTGGTGATCGGCGTCGCGAACCGCGGCGGCGTGATCTCGCAGAGCTGGAAGAAGGTGCTGGTGGAAGCGCTGGAAGAGGGGCTCGATCTGGCCTCGGGGCTGCACAACCTGCTGCGCGACGAGCCCGATCTGGTGGCGGTGGCCGAAGCCTGCGGCCGTCAGCTGCATGACGTGCGCATCCCGGCGGTGAAATATCCGATCGCCAATGGCGAGAAGCGCACCGGCAAGCGCTGCCTTGCCGTGGGTACCGATTGCTCGGCGGGCAAGATGTATACCGCGCTTTGCATGGAGCGCGAAATGCGCGAGCGCGGCATGAAGGCCAGCTTCCGCGCGACCGGCCAGACCGGCATCCTGATCACCGGCGACGGCGTGCCGCTCGATGCGGTGATCGCGGATTTCATGGCCGGCTCGATCGAATACCTAACGCCCGATAACGATCCCGACCATTGGGACCTGATCGAAGGGCAGGGCAGCCTGTTCCACGTTTCCTATTCGGGCGTGACGATGGCGCTGATCCATGGCGGTCAGCCCGATGCGCTGATCCTCGCGCATGAGCCGACGCGCACCCATATGCGCGGGCTGCCGGGCTACAAGCTGCCCTCGCTGCAGGAGCTGAGCGATATGGCGCTGGCGCTCGCGAAAGTCGCCAATCCCGCCTGTCAGGTGGTCGGCATCTCGGTCAACACTCAGAAGATGGGTGAGGACGAGGCGAAGGCCTATCTCGCGAAGGTCGAGGAAGAAATGGGCCTGCCCACGACCGATCCGTTCCGCTTCGGTGCTGGCAAGCTGGTGGACGCGCTCGCCGCGATCTGATTGTCTCGCTTGTGACCCCTGCCGGATGCCTCCGGCGGGGATATTTGCACCAAGTCGAAGGGGGCGCGGATGATCCGGGTGAGTCATGATACGTTCAAGCTGGCGCAGGTCTTTACCATCGCGCGCGGCTCGCGCACCGAGGCGCATGTGCTGAGCGTGACGCTGGAGCGCGAGGGCGTGACGGGGCGGGGCGAATGCGTGCCCTATGCGCGGTACGGCGAAAGCCTCGACAGCGTTACCGCGCAGATCGAAAGCCTGCCGCAAGGGATTTCCCGTGCGGAGCTGCAAGAGGCGCTGCCCGCCGGGGCTGCGCGCAACGCGGTCGATTGCGCTTTGTGGGATTGGGAAGCCAAGAAGAAGGGCGTTCCGGTCTGGGAGCTTGCCGGGTTGGACAAGCCCGTGAGCCAGACCACGGCCTATACGCTGTCGCTGGACGAACCCGAGAAGATGCGCGCGGCGGCCGCCGAGCATGCGCATCGCCCGTTGCTGAAGATCAAGCTCGGCACGCCCGAAGACATGCCGCGTCTGCGCGCGGTACGCGAAGGGGCGCCGGAGGCGAAGATCATCGTCGATGCGAATGAAGGCTGGGAGATCGAGACTTTCCTCGACATTCAGGCCGAGCTGAAGAAGCTGGGCGTGGCGCTGGTCGAGCAACCCTTGCCTGCGGCGGGGGACGAGGCGCTGTCGGATATCCAGCGGCTGGTGCCGATCTGCGCCGATGAGAGCTGCCATACGCGCGACGGGCTTACCGATCTGCGTGGCAAATACGACGTCATCAACATCAAGCTGGACAAGACCGGCGGGCTGACCGAGGCCTTGCGGCTGCGCGATCTCGCGCGCGCCGAGGGGTTCGGCGTGATGGTCGGCTGCATGGTGGGCTCGTCGCTCGCGATGGCGCCGGCGATGCTGGTCGCGCAGGGGGCCGATTACGTCGATCTTGACGGCCCGCTGCTTCTGGCCGAAGACCGCGATGTGCCGCTGCGTTACAAGGGCAGCGTGGTGGAGCCGCCGGAGCCGGAGCTCTGGGGCTGAGTTTTCAAGGAGCAAGAATATGAGCCGGATCGTCTATCTCAACGGAGAGTATATTCCCGAGGAAGAGGCCAAGGTCTCCATCTTCGACCGTGGTTTCGTGATGGGCGATGCGGTCTATGAGGTGACTTCCGTTCTGGGCGGCAAGATCCTCGAATTCGAAGGTCACATGAACCGGCTCGGTCGCTCGCTGGCGGAGCTGGAGATGACCTGCGATCTGACCCGAGACGAATGGATCGAGATTCACCGCGAGCTGGTCAAGCGTAACGATCTCGACGAAGGGATGATCTACCTTCAGGTGTCGCGCGGGAATGCGGGCGATCGCGATTTCCACTACCCGCCGGAGGGCACGCCCCCGACCGTGGTGCTGTATACCCAGGCGAAGCCGAACCTCGCCGACGATCCGAAGGCGAAACAGGGCATCAAGGTGATCTCGCTGCCCGACCTGCGCTGGCATCGCCGCGACATCAAGACGGTGCAGCTGCTCTATCCGTCGATGGCGAAGATGGCGGCCGAGAAGGCGGGCAAGAACGATGCGTGGTTCGTGGAAGATGGCTTCGTGACCGAAGGCTCGTCGAACAACGTCTATATCGTGAAGGGCAACAAGATCATCACGCGGCATCTGAGCCACGACATTCTGCACGGGATCACCCGCGCCTCGCTGCTGAAATATGCCGCCGAGAGCCAGATGGAGATCGAGGAGCGTCCCTTCACCATCGAAGAGGCTCAGGGTGCGGATGAAGCTTTCTTCACGTCGGCCTCGGCTTTCGTGATGCCGGTGGTGGAGATCGACGGCGAGGCGGTGGGCGAGGGCGCGGTTGGCCCGGTGGCTATGCGTCTGCGCGAGATCTATCTCGACGAGAGCCGCAAGGCCGCGATCTGATCCGCGCCGAGGCGCAACATCCAGAATTTAAAAAAGAAAAGACCCCGGCCAGCCCAACCGGGGTCTTTTCCTGTCATGCGGGCGGTGTCTCTCAGGCCGCCGCATGAGCGCGGAATTGGAAGGCATCTGGCGCGATTTGCTCGGGCGCGATGCCGGTGATGACCAGTTCGGCCTGACCTTCGATCACGACGAGCGTGCCTTCGGCGCAGGTGCGGAAGGTGATGTCGTCGCGCCGCGGCGCAGAGCCGGTGAAATCGAGGGCGATGGCGTCGCCCGGTTCGAACCCGTTTATGCGGGGCAGCGGCTCGGGGCCTGCGGCGGGCGCAGGTGCCGGAGCGTGTGCGCGGGTCTCGGCCGGTTGGTTCGGATGCGCCAGCAGCGCTTCGATGCGCATCATCACGGCGGCATCGAGGTCGTTCGCGTCCTCCGCCGAAGCGCCGAGCGCCTCTTTCGGCGAAGGAACCTGCGCGGGCGCAGCGGTCATCGTGGCGGCCTCCGCTCCGATGTCGGCGGCGGCGCGAACCTGGCGCTGGCGCGGCAAGCCCTCGGCCCAGCCGAGAAGGCATAACGCGATGGTGGTGGCGATGAACAAGGCGAGCATGTTTTCTCCTGATCTTGCCTTGATCGTCGCGACATTTGTCGGCTTGCGCAAAAGCTTTGTGAGGCCGAAACTGCCCCATTGTTCAGGGGTCGTTAACCATCAGAGAGAATGACGAGGATTAGTATCGCTATCGGATATGGTCGCGTTTTTGGGGCTTTACCGAAACGGAAGGAGGCCGCGCGATCGGCGGCCTCCC
>NZ_DFRG01000194.1:3674-16099 GCF_002378135.1 Thioclava sp. UBA3469 | reverse complement strand
ACCCGACACGATTCGAGAACGGGTCAGGCGTAGACTGGCTGACCGTAGTTGAGTCCGTCGGTTGCATAGATCGCGCCGCCCGCCGCCTTGAGCGCGGCATATTCGACATCCTTGAGCGTCGCGACCTGCTGGCCATTGATCGACACGATGGAGTCGCTGCCGCTTTGCGAGACGGTGAAGTCGGACACGTTGTCGAGGTCGTCCACCTCGATGCCCAGAAATTCGCCGAGCGCGCCGGGGGCCGGGGTCGGGTCGAGCTGTCCGAAATCGGTCACGGTTACCGGCGCGTCGCCCTCGGTCCAATCGACCCCGAACCAGTCCGAGCCGGTGCCGCCGGTCATCGTGTCGCCGTCGTCGCCATTGAGGTCGTCGTTATTCGCCCCGCCATCGAGCAGGTCGGGCGCGCCGTCCAGATCGCTGGCATAGAGTTCGTCATCGCCATAGCCGCCATAGAGGGCGTTCGACCCTTCGGCATCGAACAGGTAATCCGCGCCGAGATTGCCGCGCAGCGTGTCGTCGCCCTGGCTGCCGGTGATCGAGTCGTTGCCCGCGCCCGCGTCTATATAGTCGTCGCCCGAGCCGCCGACCGCGCCGAAGACCCCTGACGCCTCATAAAGATCGAGGAATTCGCCGAGGCTCGTCGCCTGATCCATCGCCAGCTCATCCTCGGGGGAGAGGTCGCCGCCGTCATTGCCATCGCCGAGATAGATGTCGTCGTCGCCTGCGAGCCCCATAACGGTGTCGGTCCCATCGGTGCCACGGATCGTGTCGTCGCCCGACGTGCCTTCTGTCAGCTGATCGGGCTCGGAGATGTCGATCTCCTCGCCTGCACCGGTGCCCTCTTCATCAGGGCGAGCCGCCTCCTCGTCCTCATGGTCATCTTTATGATCGCCGCCACCGTCGAGGCTGGCCCCGACAAGGAGCGCCATCGGCAGGAAGGCGAGAAGAAGAGTCGCGAGCATCGGTGATATCCCCCTGAAATCAGGAAAAATATCCGCAACGCTCACGAAAGCGTCAATAGAATGTGATCAAAATGTGGCAGGAGTAACGTCGTTTGGAAACAATCCCTCGCGCCGCGCGATTACTGTCGCCAATCAGAGGCCGCTCTGCTCCAGAACCCGCGTCAGAATCGGTGCGAGGCGGTCGGCCCATGCCGCTTGCTGCTCGGGTGTCGCGATCAGGTCGTTGCGCAGCTCGATCAGCACGTTCGGGCGGCGATGCGCCAGCGCGTGGCGGTCGATCGAGTCGCCCTCCAGATGGCCCAGATAGGGTTGGTTATCGCCTACGCAGAGATCGCCCTCGGCTTCGAGCGCCGCGATCATCTCATAGGCGAGGCGCGGATCGGCCGGAGCGTGCAGGATGCCGACATCCCACGGCCGGGGCGGGCGCCCGCGCAGGCGGGGTGTAAAGGAGTGAACCGCGCAGATCACCGTATCGTCGCGCCGCGCCGCGAGCCGGGCATATTCCGCATGATAGGGGCGATAGAGCCGGTCCAACCGCCGCTCGACCTCTGCCGCGTCGGCATGGCGGTTCGCGGGGATGATCGTGCCGTCATAAAGCTTCATCACCAGTGTCGGATCGTCTTCGCCCCGGTTCGGGTCGATCACCAGTCGAGAGAAGTCGCTCGCGATCATCGGTGAATCGAGCCGCTCCGCCAGTGCCTCGGACAGCCCCAGCGCGCCCACGTCATAGGCGATGTGGCGCGCCATATCCTCGGCCTCGATGCCCAGATCGCCACCACCCACCCAATCGGGCACGGTGTTGCGCGCATGATCGCACGTGACCAGCCAGCGTCCGGGCCGTGCCTCTCCAGTGATCGAAAGGGGCTGTTTTTCGTTCATAGTCTCTTCACGCTTGCTCGATATGGCTCAGATAACGGGAAAGATTGCGCCACGCCAGTTGCGGCCCGCGACAAATTGCGCCATACGCTTACTTGGCCCACGAAATGACATCAATTTGAACGGAAAACGAGGACGCATGAGACGCCTTCGCAACGTGAAGATCGTGGCTACGCTGGGCCCTTCTTCCTCGGACTATGACAGCATCAAAGCTCTGTTCGTCGCAGGTGCGGACGTGTTCCGCCTGAACATGAGCCATGGCAGCCACGAAGAGCATCGCGCTCGGCACGCCATCATCCGCCAACTCGAAGCCGAATTCGGTCGCCCGATCGCGATCCTTGCGGATCTTCAGGGCCCGAAACTGCGCGTCGGCACCTTCGCCGCGCATGGGGCGGAGCTGGAAGATGGCGACAAGTTCCGCTTCGATCTCGACGAGACGCCCGGCGCCACGCATCGTGTGTGCCTGCCGCATCCCGAGATTTTCCAGGCGCTCGAGCCGGGCTCGGAACTGCTGGTCAATGACGGAAAGATTCGCCTGACCGTCGACGACTGCGGCGACGATTTCGCGAATTGCACCGTCACCGTGGGCGGCACGATCTCGGACCGCAAGGGCGTGAACGTCCCCGACGTGGTGCTGCCGCTGGCCGCGCTGTCGGAGAAGGACCGGCGAGATCTGGAATTCGCCTGCGAGATGGGCGTCGACTGGCTCGCGCTGAGCTTCGTGCAGCGTCCCGAGGACGTCGAAGAGGCCCGCGAGCTGGCCAAGGGCCGCGCGGCGATCCTGTCGAAGATCGAGAAGCCCTCGGCGGTGCGCAGCTTCGACGAGATTCTTCAGGCTTCGGACGGGATCATGGTCGCCCGTGGCGATCTGGGCGTGGAGCTTCCCGTTCAGGCCGTGCCGCCGATCCAGAAGCAGCTGATCCGCAAATGCCGCACCTGGGCGAAGCCTGTGATCGTGGCGACGCAGATGCTGGAATCGATGATCGAGAGCCCGATGCCGACCCGCGCAGAGGTCTCCGATGTCGCGACCGCGATCTACGAGGGCGCCGATGCGGTCATGCTGTCTGCGGAATCCGCAGCGGGCAACTACCCGGTCGAAGCGGTCGAGACGATGAACAACGTCGCGATCTCGGTCGAGAAGGACCCGACCTACCGTGAAGTGATCGAAGCCTCGCGCCATGCGGCCCGTCAGACCGTCGCCGACGGGATCGTGGCCGCCGCGCGCGAGATCGCCGAGACCACTGATATCGCGGCGATCTGCGCCTATACGCAATCGGGCAAGACGATCGCGCTCATCGCGCGGGAGCGTCCGCGGGTGCCGATCATCGCGCTTTCGCCGATCGAGGCGACGCTGCGCCGGGTCTCGCTGACCTGGGGCGTGCATGCGGTTCCGTGCGGTGAGCTGGAGCGGTTCAAGCAGGCCGTCGTCAACGCCGCCCGCGCGGCGCGCGATTTCGGCTTTGCCGACGAGACGCAGCAGATCGTCGTCACCGCGGGCGTGCCGTTCAACGTGCAGGGCACCACGAACATCCTGCGCGTCGCGCCCTGTGATGAGCGATTGATTTACCGCACTGACCCTGAGTAACCTTTCCCGAGAGGGTTGGTGACAAGGGCGCAGGTGATGGATCTTTCTTCGGTAGATGCCGATCTCCTGCTGACGATCGGGCTGGCGATCGCGATCATCGCGATCCCGGCTGCGATCTCCGCCTTCTCCGACAGCCGCCCGCCGCGGGCGGCGACGATCGGGATCCTGGTGGCGGGGGCGCTGATCCTGCTGGCTTTCTACGCCCGGCCGGGGGGCTACACGCTCAAGACGGTGCCAGACGCGGTGGCGCGCGTGTTGGCTCGCTTGGTCAATTACTAGCGTCGCCATCCGGGGGTGGGGCAGTTCCGGATTTTTCCCTTGCCAAACGGACCTGCGGCGTCTAACAGGCCCACTCTGAACCCGCGCGGCCGGCCTAAGTGGCATGCCGAGTCGCGCTTCCACACCCTGCAAAGGAGCTGTAAATGCCCAAGATGAAGACGAAATCCGCTGCCAAGAAGCGGTTCAAGTTCACCGCGACCGGCAAGGTCAAGGTCGGTCCGGCCGGCAAGCGTCACGGCATGATCAAACGCTCGACGAAATTCATCCGCGAAACCTCGGGCACCATGGTGCTCTGCGAGGCGGATACGAAGATCGTCAAGAAATACATGCCCTACAACCGCTGAACTCGGGAGACTTGAACAATGGCACGCGTCAAATCCGGTAAGGTCACCCACGCCGCGCACAAGAAAGTGCTCAAGAAGGCGAAAGGGTATTATTCCTCGCGCTCGCGCAACTTCCGCACTGCGACCCAGGCGGTCGACAAGGCGAACCAATACGCGACCCGCGACCGTAAAGCCCGTAAGCGCAACTTCCGCGCGCTCTGGATCCAGCGTATCAACGCCGCCGTGCGCGCCGTCGATGCGGATCTGAGCTACTCGAAGTTCATCTTCGGCCTCAACCAAGCTGGCATCGAAGTGGACCGCAAGGTTCTCGCCGATCTCGCCGTGCACGAGCCCGAAGCCTTCGGCGCGATCGTCGAGCAGGCGAAAGCCGCCGCCGCCGCGTAATCGGCTTACGACAGAATTCGGGAAGGGCCGCTCCGTTTGGGGCGGCCTTTTTCGTTTCGCGTGGGTGGTCGGTCGGGGAGGGGGCTCTGCCCCCGCTCCTTCGGAGCCCCCCGGGATATTTCCACCAAGAGGAAGAAAAACGCCCGGCTCGGACCCATCATCGGGCGGCAGACCGGGCGCTTCCCCTTGAGCGGTCATCGGCGTCCCCGCCTGTACCGCATCTCCGAGTGAACGCGATTCCGGTTAATGAACCGCTAACCTTCCTCTTGATGGAAATATCCCGGGGGTGAATGGCGAAGCCAGAGGGGGCAGCGCCCCCATCCGCCCTTTGCCTGCAAGCGCGAGGTTGCAAAGGCGCGCCGGCGCGGCTAACCCGTGGGCCAAGCAAATTCCCGGGGAATGATATGCAAGAGCTTCGCGATAAATACCTGAGCGCCGTGGCCGATGTGACCGACGAGGCCGCGCTGGAAGAGATCCGTCTGGCCGCCTTGGGCAAGAAGGGCGAGATCAGCCTGAAGATGCGTGAGCTGGGCAAGATGACCCCGGAGGAGCGCCAGACCACGGGCAAGGCGCTTAACGTCTTGAAGGACGAGATCGACGCGGCGCTGCGCGCGAAGAAGGCGGCGCTCGCGGATGCGGCGCTCGATGCGCGGCTGCGCGAGGAATGGCTCGATGTGACGCTGCCGGGTCGTCCGCGGCGTCAGGGCACCATTCACCCGGTCTCGCAGGTGATGGACGAGGTCACCGCGATCTTCGCCGATATGGGCTTTGCGGTCGCCGAAGGCCCGCAGATCGAAGACGACTGGCACAATTTCGACGCGCTCAACATCGCGCCCGAACACCCCGCGCGGCAGGAGCATGACACGTTCTTCATGCATCGCGACGAGGGCGACAATCGCCCGCCGCATGTGCTGCGCACCCATACCTCGCCGGTGCAGATCCGCGCGATGCTGGAGCAGGGCGCGCCGATCCGCGTGATCGCGCCGGGCCGTGTCTACCGCATGGATATGGACCAGACCCACACGCCGATGTTCCATCAGGTCGAAGGTCTGGCGATCGGCAAGGACATCTCGATGGCGAACCTGAAATGGGTGCTGGAAGAGTTCTGCAAGGCCTTCTTCGAGGTGGACGGCGTCGAGCTGCGCTTCCGCGCCTCGCATTTCCCCTTCACGGAGCCGTCGGCCGAGGTCGATATCCGCTGCTCGTGGGAGGGCGGTAGCCTGAAGATCGGCGAGGGCGATGACTGGATGGAGATCCTCGGCTCGGGGATGGTGCATCCGAAAGTGCTCGAGTCCGCCGGGATCGACCCGAACGAATGGCAGGGCTTCGCCTTCGGCATCGGGATCGACCGCCTCGCGATGCTGAAATACGGCATCCCGGATCTGCGGGCGTTCTTCGAGAGCGACCTGCGCTGGCTGAAGCATTACGGGTTTAGTGCGCTGGATCTGCCGACGGTGGCTGGTGGGCTTAGCCGGTGAATTGCACCGTTTCATCTTGAGAGAAACTTGCACCAGCAAGTTATACCTTGCGATCTCTTAGAGATGAGAATAGGTTCGGGGCGCGTAAAAAATCGCGCGTCTCGATGGTGACGTTTTGATTATTGGTTGAAAGCGTGACTGTTCACTTGAGGCCGGAACAGTGCCCCAAGCGCGTGCTTTGCTTTCCTAATTTTATACGTTGCGTAATGCACCGGAGCTTCCTTGTCGCTCTCGAAAGCTTCAAGAAAATCAAATACGTTAGCTGTAGGCTGGCTTTTCAGGAATGCATGCGGGTATTCCCACCACTTTGACTCGAGCAGTCGCTTAGCTAAATCATCCGAGAACCTCCGCCCCAATGTTTTAGCCGGAACGCCGCCAACGATTTCATATGCGGCTACATCTTTTGTCACTACTGCATTCGCGGCGATTACCGCGCCGTGAGCGATGGATATTCCCGGCATGATGACTGCCCCATCGCCGATCCAAACATCAGAGCCGATCACCACCTTTCGGTCGGCATTCCGATACTGACGAATGCTTTCCGCTTCTTCGCTCGAATACTCCCTCGCTTCGCGGAACAAGCGTGGTGACGTCGATAGCGCGCTTATCGTGTGCCTCCCGGCGCCTATGCTAACCCTGCGGCCCACCGAAGTATAGCGACCAATAAAGACCTCATTTCTTAGGTAACTCATATCGTTGATGTAAGAGTGTGCGCCTATAAACCCAACATGCGGGAGAACGCCTCCGTCCGAATGCCATTTCCCGCCGATACGGCTGCCGGGTTCAAAACTGTAGAATTTTGTGCTCGCTTTTGTCTTGTGCCCGAACGTCTTTGCCTTGATGCGGGAGATCGCTTGCGTGTTTTCGATTTGCGTTCCGTTTAAGAAGCTCTCGAGTTTGTCTTGTAAAAGCATCGCCCTAACGCCTCATGAATTCAAATGGCACCTTGTTGCCAATGTTGAAAGCTATTTCAATAATTAAGTGGCTTCCGCAATGAGCTTGCAGGACGCCAGCGAACCGATTGGACTAAACGCTATCCGCTCATCCCGCCAGAACGAAAGACCCCATGCCCAAAACCCCCATCACCTTCACCTTCGGCGACAGCCGCGAGCTCTGTGACGAACTCCTCACCCTGATCCGCCAAGGCAAGAAGACCGCCACCTGCGGCGCGCTCACGTACTTCACCGAAGGGGGCGAGGATATGCCGGTGGTGGGGCGGCGCGATATCGCGCTCGACTGGGACGGCAAGCCGGCGGTGATGATCGAGACGGTCGAGGTCACGATCCGGCGGTTTTGCGATGTAGATGAGGATTTCGCGCTGGCCGAGGGGGAGGACGAGACGCTGGAAGGCTGGCGGCAGGGTCATCAGGCCTATTTCGAGCGTAACGGAGGTTTTACCCCCGAGATGGAACTCGTTTGCGAACGGTTTCGCTTGGTAAAGGACTATCAAGGAGAACCCGATGGCCCAGAAGAAACGCCTCTTCGACACCCCGAAGCATGAACAGACCCCCGAGCAGCGCCGCTTCATCGCCCTCACCGAGATCGCCTATACGGTGGTCGATTTCGGCGCGGCCTTCTGTTTCGTGATCGGCTCGATCTTCTTCTTCTACGAGAGCCTGATGATCCCCGGCACGTGGTTGTTCCTGATCGGGTCGCTCCTTTTCGCTGCAAAACCCTCGATCCGGCTTTGGCGGGAGTTGAAACTCCTTGAGATGGGGGATTACAAGGACCTCGCGCAGCGCAAGCAATCCTGAGGGAAGTCCGATGAAATTCACCCTGTCCTGGCTCAAGGATCATCTCGAGACCGAGGCCACCGTCGATCAGATCGCCGAGGCGCTCACCGATCTCGGGCTTGAAGTCGAGGAGGTCGTCGATCCGGCGGCGAAGCTGGAGACGTTTACGCTGGCGCGTGTGCAATCGGCCGAGCAGCACCCCGACGCCGATCGTCTGCGGGTCTGCATGGTCGAGACGGATGAGGGAGTGACGCAGATCGTCTGCGGGGCGCCGAATGCGCGGGCCGGGATCACGGTCGTGCTGGCCAAGCCCGGGGATTACGTGCCCGGCATCGACGTCACGCTGTCGGTGGGCAATATCCGCGGGGTGGAGAGCCACGGGATGATGGCCTCCGAGCGTGAGCTGGAGCTGTCGGATGAGCATAACGGGATCATCGAATTGCCGTCGGGCGAGGTCGGGCAGAAGTTCACCGACTGGCTGGCCGAGAACCGTCCCGAGGCGGTCGATCCGGTGATCGAGATCGCGATCACGCCGAACCGTCCCGATGCGCTTGGCGTGCGCGGGATCGCGCGCGATCTGGCGGCGCGCGGTCTGGGCAAGCTCAAGCCGCTCGACGTGCCGAAGGTCGAGGCTGCGTTCGAGGCTCCGATTTCGGTGACGATCGACCCGGCGCTGAAGGACAAGGGCTGCCCGCTATTTGCAGGTCGCGTGATCCGGGGCGTGAAGAACGGGCCGTCGCCTGAGTGGCTGCAAAAGCGGCTCAAGGCGATCGGTTTGCGCCCGATCTCGACGCTGGTCGATATCACGAACTACTTCACCTACGACCTGAACCGGCCGCTCCACGTCTTCGACATGAAGAAGGTGGCGGGCAATCTGGTGATCAAACCGGCCGAGGGCGGCGAGGAGTTCCTCGCGCTCGACGAGAAGACCTATACCGTGCGCGCAGGCGACATGGTGATCTGCGACGACAAGGGCGTCGAGAGCCTTGCCGGGATCATGGGTGGCGAGGCATCCGGTGCGGATGAGGAGACGGTCGATGTGTTCCTCGAGAGCGCCTATTGGGACCCGATCACCATCGCTGCGACGGGCCGGGCGCTGAAGATCAACTCGGATGCGCGCTATCGGTTCGAGCGCGGTGTCGATCCGGCCTTCACGCTGCCGGGGCTCGATCTGGCGGCGAAGATGGTCGTCGATCTGTGCGGTGGCGAAGTGTCGGAGCTGGTGATGGACGGCGCGGTGCCGGATGTCAGCCGCGCTTACAAGCTGGACCCGGCGCGGGTGATCTCGCTCGTCGGCATGGACATTCCAGAGGCCACGCAGCGCGAGACGCTGGAGGCTCTGGGCTTCACGCTCGACGGCGACATGGCGACGCCCCCGACGTGGCGACCCGACGTGCTGGGCGCGGCCGATCTGGTCGAGGAAGTGGCGCGGATCGCCTCGCTGACCAAGCTGATCGGTAAGCCGATGGGCCGCGAGACGACCGGCGTGCCCGGCGCGATCCTGACGCCGATGCAGCAGCGCGAGCGGATGGCACGGCGCACGACGGCGGCTTTGGGCTACAATGAATGCGTGACCTACAGCTTCATCGACGAGGCGTCCGCCAAGCTGTTCGGCGGCGGCGCGGATGCGACCAAGCTGGAGAACCCGATCAGCTCGGAGATGACGCATATGCGCCCCGATCTGCTGCCGGGTCTGTTGCAGGCGGCTGCCCGCAATCAGGCGCGCGGTCTGAACGATCTGGCACTGTTCGAGGTCGGGCCTGCCTTCAACGGTGGCGAGCCGGGCGAGCAGGTTCTGCAGGCGACCGGGCTTCTGGTCGGTCACTCCGCGCCGCGCGATCCTTTTGGGTCGCGCCGTCCGGTGGACCTCTATGATGCGAAAGCCGATGCCGAGGCCGTGCTGGCCGCGGTCGGCGCGCCGGCGCGTGCGCAGATCAACCGCAAGCTCGATGCGTGGTGGCATCCGGGCCGGGCGGGCAATGTGGCGCTCGGGCCGAACCTGCTGGCGACCTTTGGCGAAGTGCATCCCAAGGTGCTGCGCGAACTGGGCGTGAAGGGCCCGGCGGTCGCCTTCACGATCCGTCTGGCAAACATCCCCTTCCCGAAGAAGAAGGGCGCGACGCGGCCCGCGCTGCAGATATCGGACCTGCAAGCGGTCGAGCGCGATTTCGCCTTCGTCGTCGATACGACTGTCGAGGCGCTGACGGCGGTGAACGCGGCGATGGGCGCCGACAAGAAGCTGATCGAGAGCGTCAATGTCTTCGACCAGTTCACCGGCGCCAAGGCCGAGGAGCAGATGGGCGCGGGCAAGAAGTCGATCGCGCTGACGGTGCGGATGCAGCCCGCCGACAAGACGCTGACCGATGCCGAGATCGAGGCCGTGAGCAAGAAGATCGTCGAGAAGGTGAGCAAGGCCACCGGCGGCACGTTGCGCAGCTGAGATTGCTTTCTTAGAGAGTTCGGAGCGCCCGGTCGGAGAGACCGGGCGTTTTCTTTTGTGTGCAGCGGAGGGCGGTGCCCGGGCCGCCGGGTGGGCGCATTGCCCTTGGAGGTCGGCGCTTTATCCCCGTCACATCCGGGCGACCTTGACCCGCGCGCTGCCGTCGCAAAAGCGCCCGCCCGAGGGGGCGGTCGGGCGCTGCCCGGGCAGTTGACGCGGCTGATCCGGGCAATCAATTCCAGTCGTTTTCACCCGAGGCTCGGGCGCGTCCCTGACGCGTCCGACCCAGCGTAATCCTTCCCTATCTTCCGAAACCCGTTAGGCTTTTCGCGAACGAGGGAAGGAGGAGCCCTTGCGTTTCGATTATCTCATTCTGGGCGGCGGCTCGGCGGGGTCGGTGCTGGCGGCGCGGCTGTCGGAGGACCCCGCCGTGACCGTCTGTCTCGTCGAGGCGGGGCGCGAGGCGCGCGACATCTTCGTGCGTGCGCCTGCGCTGGTCGCCACGATGGTCGCCGGGCGGCCGCCGATCCACAACTGGGCGCTGCGCACCGTGCCGCAGCCGGGATTGAACGGGCGGCGCGGGTTTCAGCCTCGGGGCAGGGGGCTTGGCGGGTCGTCGGCGATCAACGCGATGCTCTATGCGCGCGGCCAGCCAGAGGATTACGACGGTTGGGCCGAGGCGGGCGCCGAGGGCTGGGACTGGGAAACCGTGAAGCCGTTGTTCCTCGCCTCCGAGCGCAATGCCCGCGGGGCGTCGGACTGGCATGGCGCGGCGGGGCCGTTGCAGGTCGGCGATCAGCGGCGGCCGCGGGCGATCAGCCGCGCTTTCATCGAGGCTTGCGGCGCGGTGCAGTGTCCGCCGAACGAGGATTTCAACGGGCCGCGGCAGGAGGGGGCGGGGCTCTATCAGGTCACGCAGTTCTGGGACGGTCCGCGCAAGGGCGAACGCTGTTCGGCAGCGGCGGCCTATCTACATCCGGTGATGGCGCGCCCCAATCTGACCGTGCTGACCCGCGCGCGGGCCGAGAAGATCGAGATCGCGGACGGGCGCGCGACGGGGGCAATCGTCCGGCAAGGCCGCAAGCGAATGAAGATCGAGGCGGCGCGTGAAGTGATCGTCTCGGCGGGGGCGTTCGGCTCGCCGCAGCTGCTGATGCTGTCAGGGATCGGGCCTGCGGATCATCTGCGCGAGGTCGGCATCGAACCACGTCTCGACTTGCTGGGCGTGGGCGCGAACCTGCAGGATCATCTCGATTACGTCATCAGCTACACCTCGCCCCGGCGCGACGTGGTGGGGCTGAACCCGCGCGGACTGATGCGGCTGGCGCGGGCGGCGGGCGCGTGGCGCAAGCATGGCGAGGGGCTGTTCGCCTCGCCCATGGCCGAGGGCGGGGCCTTCCTGCGGAGCGATCCGAGCCTCACCCGACCCGATTTGCAGATCCATTTCGTCGTGGGCATCGTCGATCAGCATATGCGCAAGCCGCATCTGGCCGATGGCTGGTCCGCTCATATCTGCCCGCTGCGGCCTCAGTCACGCGGCACGCTGCGACTGGCCTCGAGCGATCCGCGCGCGGCGCCCTTGATCGATCCCGAATACCTCTCCGATCCGCGCGACGCTGAACTGCTGCTGAAAGGCGCGCGGCTTCTGGACCGGATTGCCGAGGCGGAGCCCCTTAAGCCTTGGCGGGGGCGCAGGTTCTATCCGCATGACGGCACGGATGAGGGGCTGATGGCCGATATCCGGGCACGGGCGGATACGATCTACCACCCGGTCGGCACCTGCGCGATGGGGCAGGGTGACATGTCTGTGGTCGATCCTCAGCTGCGGGTGCGTGGGATCGACGGGCTGCGCGTTGTCGATGCCTCGGTGATGCCGCGGCTGATTTCGGGCAATACCAACGCGCCGACGATCATGATTGCCGAGCGCGCCGCCGCGTTCATACGAGAGGATCAGTCGGCGCGATCGGTCGGGTGATTGACGCCGTCATTCCACGGTGCCGGGTCCAGATCGCGCGGGTTCACCCCTTCCAGACAGGCGGCATTCACGCCGTATTGGTTCGGGTTCGAGCGGCGCTGGTGATGGGTGTAGATGCCGCAGGTTTTGCAGAAGTAATGCTTCGCGGTCATCGTGCCGAATTGGTAGAGCGTCAGGTTGTTCTCGCCCTTCACGATGAGGATGCCCGAGAGCGGGGCCGAGACCGCCACGGCGCCGCGCCGACGGCAGAAAGAGCAATCGCAACGCCGTTTGGTGCTCAGCCCGTCGGAGAGGGTCACCTCCATCTCTACCGCGCCGCAATGGCAGGTCAGGCGGTGGGGCGACTGGATTTCGGGCAGCATCAGCGTC
>NZ_DFRG01000194.1:2989-3358 GCF_002378135.1 Thioclava sp. UBA3469 | reverse complement strand
GGGCAGCATCAGCGTCTCCGTGTGACTGTGGGGATATTGGTTTGGCGCTCGCGGGCCTCGGGGAAGGGCGGGTGGCCATGGGTGAGCCGCCAGAAGAGCGGCCCGCCAAGGCGATACCACAGCGGCAGCGTCAGAAGCGCGCCCGCCACGAAGCCTCCGATATGGGCCATGTGGGCGACGCCGCCCGACGCGCCGCTAGTGACTTCATTGAACAGCTGGATCGCGAACCAGAGACCCAGAACCAGCCATGCAGGCGTGGCCCAGATCTTGAAGAAGACGAGGAAGTAGAAAAGCACGTCAATCCGCGCTTTCGGATAGAGCAGCAGATAGCCCCCCATCACGCCTGCAATCGCCCCCGAGGCGCCGACC
>NZ_DFRG01000194.1:2522-2684 GCF_002378135.1 Thioclava sp. UBA3469 | reverse complement strand
GCAATCGCCCCCGAGGCGCCGACCATCGGCACGGTCGCATTCGGGTTCGCGGCGATCTGCGCGAAGGCGGCGGCGAGCCCGCAGGCGAGATAGAAGATCAGGAAGAGGACGCGCCCCATCCGGTCCTCGAGATTGTCGCCGAAGACCCACAGAAACAGCATG
>NZ_DFRG01000194.1:1236-2211 GCF_002378135.1 Thioclava sp. UBA3469 | reverse complement strand
GACCCACAGAAACAGCATGTTGCCCGCCAGATGCAGGATGCCCGCATGCAGGAACATATGGGTGAAAAGCCCGTGCCACGCGACGCCATGGGTCACGGCGGCAGGCCAGAGCGCGTTGTTGAGCCAGAGTTCCCGCATGTCGCCGCCCCAGGGCGCGGTGAAGACATAGACCACGATGTTGATCGCGATCAGGGTCCATGTGACCCACGGGGTGCTGTAAGAGGGGTTGTGATCGCGGATCGGGAACATTGCCCGAGAGGGCCACGCCCCGCACCGCCGGTCAAGGCGCTTATTGCGTGGCTTCGATCACCGTGTCGCCCTGCGAGATCAGCTCCAGCCGATCCTGCGACAGTTTCACCGTATCGACGCGGGCCATGGCCGAGTGGAAGGCCTTCTCCACACCCATCGCGGGCTCGGGGCACATCATGCGCGTTCCGGCCAGCTCGCCGACGCGCACCCGGCCGTCCTTCTCCGAGATGCGACCGTTATAGTGATTGCAGCCCGCCTTGCCCGCGATCAGGCCCTTTTCGGGATGGGTCAGAGTGACTTCGACGCCGTCGGGCAGGGGCTTGCCGTCGATCGACACGACTTCCCAGATCGCGTTCGGCGCAATCGCCTCGAGAGGGTCGCCCGGCTCCGACTGGCATCCTGCCACAAGCCCCAAGGCCAGCAGCGGCCCGATCACGATCGCACGCATTTTCAGCATCCCTCTTGGTCTCACGCGCCTTGCTTAGACGTTGAGAATGGGGCGCGCCATTCACGCCCCCGTGAGTGGCTGTCGGAAAGTTGCGACATCGGCGCGCATCCTCCTTGGCCCGAAGGCCGTATATCTCTATGCTCTCGCCCCGCGACAGGAGGAGTCCCATGATCAACGAACTCGGGCATTTTGCCCTGATTCTCGCCTTTGCGGTGGCCATCGTGCAGGCCATCGTGCCCATCGTCGGCGCGCAAAAAGGCTGGCGCGGCTGGATGGCG
>NZ_DFRG01000194.1:676-923 GCF_002378135.1 Thioclava sp. UBA3469 | reverse complement strand
AAAGGCTGGCGCGGCTGGATGGCGGTCGGCGAACCCGCAGCGACAGCGCAGTTTTTGCTCATCGCGGTGAGCTTTGCGGCGCTGACCCACGCCTTCGTCGTGTCGGACTTCTCGTTGAAGCTGGTCTGGGCGAATTCCCATACCGACAAGCCGATGCTCTACAAGATCACCGGCGTGTGGGGGAATCACGAAGGCTCGATGCTTCTGTGGGTGTTGATCCTGTCGCTCTTCGGGGCGGCGGCGGCCG
>NZ_DFRG01000194.1:0-370 GCF_002378135.1 Thioclava sp. UBA3469 | reverse complement strand
CGCTCTTCGGGGCGGCGGCGGCCGTGTTCGGTGGCGCTCTGCCGCCGCGGCTGCGCGCCCGCGTGCTGAGCGTTCAGGCCTGGATCGGCGTGGCCTTCCTCGGCTTTATCATCTTCACCTCCAACCCGTTCCTGCGTCTCGCGGAGCCGCCGTTCAACGGTGAGGGGATGAATCCGCTCCTGCAGGACCCGGGGCTCGCCTTCCACCCGCCCTTCCTCTATCTCGGCTATGTCGGCCTCTCAATGTCGTTCTCCTTCGCGGTGGCGGCACTGATCGAGGGCCGGGTCGACGCGACCTGGGCGCGCTGGGTGCGGCCGTGGACGCTGGCGGCCTGGATCTTCCTGACCATCGGCATCGCGCTGGGCTCGTG
>NZ_DFRG01000135.1:0-9153 GCF_002378135.1 Thioclava sp. UBA3469 | reverse complement strand
TCTCGCCGCCCGCATTGTCTGGGGCGCGCGACCTCAAAGGGGTGACAATGACCGAAGGCCATATCGACGGGCGCAAACTGCGGCGCGCCTGGCGTTTTCTGTGCGGCGGGGCGATGGCGCTGCTGCTTGTCTTGGGGCCCGGTCCCGCGGTCGCGGACGTCCCTGCTACCGGCGCTATCACCGACGCGGCGCTGCTGCAGGTGCTGCGTTCGGGCGATTGGCCCGCGGCGGAGGCAGCGGCGCGCGCGCGTCTGGTGCGCAATCCCGATGATGTGGGCGCGCTTGTCGTGCTGGCGCGGGCGCTGCGCAGGCAGGGCGACGCGGCAGGCGCGAAGGCGGCGGCCACCCGCGCCAATGCGCAGGCCCGGACGCAGCAGGAAAAATATGTCAGCGCGGTCGAGATGGCGGCGGCGAGTTACGATCTCGGGCATCCGTTCGTAGCGCAGTTCTGGCAACGCCGCGCGATCGAAATGGCGCCCAATGATGCCGTGCGCGCGTCGAGCGTGCGGGACTATCGGGTCCTGTCCGCAGCCAATCCGTGGAGCTTCTCGGCGAATTTCGACGCGGGCGCGTCGAGCAATGTCAACAATGGCAGTCTCGCGGATACGGTCGATATCGGCGGTATCGACTTCACGCTCAATCCCGATGCGAAGGCGCTGTCGGGCTACGAGATTTCGCTGTCGCTGAAGGCGCGCTACAAATTCGCAGGATTTGGGGAGTTGCCCGCGAGTTTCGGGGCGCAGATCTACACCAAACAGGTCGTCCTGTCGGGCGATGCGAAGGACACGGTGCCCGATGCGCGTGGCTCGGATTACGCGTTCAGCGCGCTTGAGACGACGTTGGGGCAGGCGCTCAGCCCGGCCGATGCGCCGTTGCGCTATCGCCTCGACCTTCTCGCGGGCAAGAACTGGTATGGCGGCGACGACCTGAGCAACTATCTGCGGGTTTCGGGCAGTGCGCAGTGGGGCGATCCGCGGCGTTCGCTGACGCAGGTGACTCTCTCTGGCGAGCGTCAGTTGCGCCTCGACAATTTCCGCAACTCGGCGAATGTCGTCACCGCGAGCCTGAGCCATCACCGGCGGCTTGAGGGAGGGGATCGGCTGGGGCTGTCCTTTGCCCTGCGCGACGCGTCCTCGGAGGCGGTCGAGATCGATCATCGGGCGATGCTTGCGGGCGTGTCTTACGATTTCGCCAAGCCTTTGGCCGGGACCGTCACCGTCGGCGCGGCGCTGGAACTGGAGCGACGCGATTATGATGCGACGCTTTACGGGCCCGGCGCACGGCGCGACACGCGCGGGCGGCTGGCGCTGCAATTCGGGTTCCCGAAGCTCGAGTTCTACGGCATCTCGCCGACCCTGCGGCTGGAGGGCGAAGAGACCCGCTCAAATGTCGATTTCTACGACAGCTCGCAGGTGAAGTTGCGGCTCGGACTGCGGTCGAATTTCTGATCTCGCGCCCCGGTTCGGGGCTTTCATCTGTAAATATTGCGATTTCTGCGACTAAGTGGCCACGCTGCCCATCTCCTCTCGATTTCGTTGACACACATCAATGCGAATCACGAAGAACTCACGGGAATGTGAGCCGTGGCTGACGGTAAATTCGCAGTGAAATCAGAGGGATAAATCTCTATTTCCTGACTGGACGCCATTTGACGTGGGGACGCGGCGGATGACGGGAGGGCAGGTGCCTGAGGGGTCATCGGTTCGCTCATATGGATAGAGGGGACGCAGATATGGCGACACAAATTGACCCAGGTAACGTCGACGATTGGGACGAACCGCTGAACACCGACCCGATGTTCCGCTCGTCGCATGTTTTCAGCACGGCGGATATCACGGTGACCTTCGACGGGATGACGGTCGGCGCGGCTGAGGATCCGCTGGCTTACTTCGATACATCCGGAACGAATGGTACGAAGGAAACCAAGGATGGAGTGACGCTCTATCCGATCGAGAGCGAGTTTGGCTATAACGTCGCCGATTTCCAAGACGCGACCCAAAAGGTCATAGATCCCAGTGACCCTAATTATGTAGCGGACTATGCCGAAGGCTGGGCAGGCGACGTCTATGATGGCGAGGGCAATCAGCTTGGCCTCGTGATCTCGGATGCGCCCACCGACACGTTCAAGACGCCGGCGCTCTACGGTACGTGGCTCGCGGGTCTGGGCGGCAACACGGTGAAGGCCTCGACCGAGCATTACGTCGTGATGCAGAACATCCTGTCGGACCAGAAATTCCCCGGCGATACCGACGCGATCTACAAGCTCGATGACGCGCTTCGGGTTGTCAGCGGCGATGAGGCGCTGAACGGCAGGCTGGTCTCCGATGTGATCACTGAACTTAAAGCGCTGCCTGACATGGCGGGCGACAAAAACGGCGATGGTGTCATCGACATCAAGGATGTTCTCGCGCCCAACGAGACCGAGATTACCGAAAATATCGCGGTCAGCAGCGATTATTCGGTGACGGTGAAGGATGACGGCAAGCTGCTCTATCGCTGGGGCAACACGATCAAGAAGCCCAACGATGTGCGCCTTGAAGCGACGATGGACCTGCCCGACGAGTGGAGCGAGTATAACCCCTACACCTCGCTGCGGAACATCTACCATGTGACCGAGGCCGAACTGGTCGTGCATCACACGATCACCAACAACCCCAATGATCAGGTGCGCCCCGAAGATTTCGAGAACGAGGCCGCGATCGGCACGTTGCCGGAATATATCATCGTACCGGACTACAACCTTGACGGGCAGGGTGCCCGTGAGGTCTGGATCACCGCCGATGACTACTATGCGGGGGATGGCACGCTCTACGAGGCAGGCACGATCCTGCGCGACGATCTTCTGGCGCAGCAATGGGCAGCGAGCGATCTCGCGACGATCGGGGCCGAGGATGGAGCGGCGGGCTTCACCAACGCCTGGTACACCACGATGGACCGCGAGCCCTTCGAGCCGGTGCTGAACGAAGATGGCACCGAATATGCCGATAGCGGTCCGCGCTGGCGTCTGAAGACCGACAAATATGGCCAGGATCTGCCCTCGGTGGTGATCCCGATCGACCCGAGCGACGAGCCGCCTCCCACCAATGACGAGGTGAAATACGAGGTCGGCGCAGAGACTCAGACGGTGATCAACCTGCTCGATTGGGGCTATCCCGCCCAGCCGCTCTCGGTCAGCTCGGGCTGGCAGGACAAGCCCGGCGAGGTGTCGGTCAACGGGATGAACTATTCCGACGGCTTCGATATGGCGGTCTACATCAAGGGCGACATCAAGCCCGCGACGATCTACAGCGCCGAGCTGCTGATGGATTACGAGCTGGTCACGCCCTACGCGGTCGGAGCTGATGTCGTCGGCACGGACGGGAATGATTTCCTTGTCGGGATCGGCTCGAACGCCTTCACGGGCGGCGCGGGCACCGATCTCTTCGTCCTCACCTACGGCTCCTCGGTCGAGGGCGTGCCGCTGACCGCGAGCACGATCAGCGATTTCGAAGTTGGCACCGATGCGATCGGCCTGATCGGTCTGGGTGTCTCGGACACGAATTTCGCCGACAACATCTCGCAAGTGGTGAATGGGACCAATCTTGAAATCTACCTCGATACGGATGGGGCCGAAATCGGCGCCGAGCCGGTTCTGATCGCAACGCTGACCGACGTGGCGGGCGATCTCGGGCCGAGCGGAGGGCTCGTCATGGAGGAAGACTTCCTTCTGGCCAACCCGGGTGCGGGCGATGATCCGGGCACAACGGGCCCCAACGAGATCATCGGTACCGATGCGAGCGAGACGCTGATGGGGACCCCGGGCGACGACATCATCACGGCGCTGGGCGGAAACGATATCCTCTACGGCCTTGCGGGCACCGACCTGCTCGACGGGGGTGCCGGGCTCGACCGTCTCTATGGCGGTCTGGACGCGGATGGGTTCGTCTTCGCAGAGGGCACCACGCTCGACATCGTCTACGACTTCGAAGACGGGGTCGACATGATCGCACTCGACGGGGGGCTGACCTTCGCCGACCTCGAGATCACCAGCTACCGCACGACGGGCACTCAAATCACCGCAGGCGACGACCGGATGATCCTGCGCGATGTGGATGTGAGCCTGATCACCGAGGATGACTTCACAACCGTCGATCAATTTGTCGCCGACATGACGCTCGTGAGCGTCTGATCCGGGTTTCTAGAAGGACAATACGAATGAACAACAAAGTAACTTTCATTGCACTGGCGGCTGCGGCCGCCACTCTCTCGGCCTGCGGCGGCAGCGGAACCACGGTTAACACCGCCCCCACCTATGCGGAACTCGTGGCGCGCGCCGATACGGCGGCGGCTGGGGTCGTGGATCTGAGTACCGGGGATGTGACTGGCGGACGCGACGATGTGCCGAATTCGGGTACGGCCAGCTACACCGGTTACGTCAAGGGCGACCTTGACAGCGGCGGGACGTTAATCGGCGAGCTATCGCTCGACGCGAATTTCTCGGGCGGGACGGTCACCGGCTCGGCGACGAATTTCCAGCACTCGACGAAGGACGCCTATACCGGCTCGCTTACGCTTTCCGGCGGGACGATCACCGATAGCGGCGTTGTCGGGACGGCCGATACCTTCGGAGGCAGCCTCGATGGGACGCTCTCCAACGGCGGCACCGATTACACCACCTCGATTTTGCTCGACGGCGAATTCGTCGGCGGGAGCGGAGCAACGCTGCCCGACAATATTGCTGGCTATGCAGACGGCACGCTTGATGACGGGGTGACGAACGATGCGTTCACCGGAGCGTTCATCACCACGCAAACGCCCTGACCGCCCCCACTTTCATCAGTGGTACCGGAAGGGCCCGGCGGAGCGGTCCGCCGGGCCTTTCTCTTTCCTCCCTCGTGGCGTAACGCTCTGCTACCGATCACGAAAACGGCCCGGCGAGGTATCCCGCCGGGCCGCTTATCTTTATCGCTCGTGATGCTGCTTGAAGCGGCCCCCCTCATTCCCCCCGGAAGGCGCGGTTGAAATAGACCGTCAGCGGCTGGGTCAGGTAGGACAGCGGCGTGCGCGCATCGGTCTTGAGGAAGGCCTCCACCGGCATGCCGGGCATCAGCTTGACCTCGGGCAGGGCGGCCAGCGCTTCCGGGTCGGGCTCCACCGTCGCCTCGTAATAGGTCTCGCGGTTCGCCTCGTCGGTCTGCACGTCGGGCGAGACCCGCAGCACCTCGGCCGGGATCGCGGGGGTGGTGCGGCGGTTGAAGGTCGAGAATTGCAGCGAGACCTGCTGGCCGGAATAGACCTGATCGATGCTCGTCGGATCGACGCGGACCGAGACGTAAAGCGGCTGATCGCTGGGCACGAGGAACATCATCGGCTGGGCGGGCTGGATGACCGATTGCAGCGCGAAGACCTGCGAGCCGAACACCACGCCATCGACCGGCGCGCGCACGTCGAGCCGTGCGAGCTTCTCGCGCAGGGTGTTTTCGCGTTCGACCAGCGAAATCTCGTTATATTGCAGGTCGCGCAGCTGGGTGATCGCGGCCTCGCGGCGATCCTCGGACAGGCCGACGACCTCGATCTCGAGCGCCGAGATCCGCACGCGCGCCTCCGCGATGACCGAGTTCAGCCGCCCGATCTCGCCGGTCAGCTTGGCATGTTCGCGCTGGGTGGCGAGCACGCGCGAGGCTTCCATCAGCTTGCGCTCGTAGAGGCTTTGCTTGTCCTCCAGCTCCTGCGACACGAGGTCGAGCTGTTCCATCAGCGAGACGCGCTGCGCCTCGACGCCTTCGATCTGCTTTTCGATCTGCTGCTGTTGCTCGCGCAGCTGGTTGATCTTCTTGGCCATCGTCGCCTGACGCGCGGCAAAGAGGTTGCTCTGGCCCTCGCGTTGCTGGGCGACCTGCTCGGGGTCGAGCATCGGGAAGTCGGGCAGTACGGTGAAATCCACCTCTGTCAGATCGTCGCGCTCGGCGGCCAGCCGCGCCTTGCGCACCGCGATCTCCAGAAGCTGCGCCTGCACGATCGCAAGCTCCGAGCGCAGAAAGGTCCCGTCGAGGCGCAGTAGCACGTCGCCCGCATGCACCTGATCGCCGTTATGGGCGAGGATTTCGCCCACGACGCCACCATCGGGGTGCTGGATCACCTGCCGTTCGCTCTCGACCTTGACCACGCCGCGCGACACGACCGCGCCGTTGATCTTCGCGCCGACGCTCCAGGCGCCCATGCCGCCGACGAGGAGGGTGATCGCGCCGAAGCCTGCGGCGAGCAGAAGTCGGCTATTTGCGAAATCGGAGGATTTGCTCATTTCTCGGCCCTCATCGTCAGAATCCGTTGCACGTCCTGCGCGTTCTTGATCATCGACTGGATGACCTCGTCGCGCGGCCCCTGCGCGGTGATCTGGCCGCTTTCGAGGATCACGAGGCGCGAGCAGGCTTTGATCGCATTGGTGCGGTGGGTCATCAGCACGACCGATTTACCTTCCTCGGTCATCGCCTTCACCACGGCGTTCAGCGCCTCGGAGCCCTCGGAGTCGAGTGCCGAGTTCGGCTCGTCGAGCACCAGAAGCACCGGATCGTTGTAAAGCGCACGGGCCAGACCCAGCCGCTGGCGCTGGCCGCCCGAGAGCTGCGCATCGCGCGCGCTGATATGGGTGTCATAGCCCTTGGGTAGTTGCAGGATGATCTCGTGGATATGCGCTTTCTTGGCGGCGGCCACGACCCGCTCGGCATCCGGCGATTGCGCCATCTGCGCGATGTTCTCGGCGATGGTGCCGTCGAAGGTCTTCACCACCTGCGGCAGGTAGCCGATGAACTGGCCCAGCCGCTCGGGGCTGTATTGGTCGAGCTTGGCGGCGGCGAGGCGCACTTCGCCCGCGGTGGGGGAGACGAGACCCACAAGCGCCCGCGCCAGCGTCGTCTTGCCCGAGCCGCTCTTGCCGATCACGCCGATGGCTTCACCCGGCGCGACATCGAAGCTCACGTTATACAGGATCGGACGCTCGCCGCGCCTGCGCGAGACCGAGACGCCGCGCACCGACAGATCGCCCGTCGGGGCGGGCAGTTCGGTCGGCTTACGCGGTTCGGGCACGGAGCCCAGAAACGCCCGCAGCGAAGCCCAGCCGTTGCGCGCGCGGTGCAGCAGCGTCCATTGGCCCAGCACCTGCTCGACCGGGGCCAGCGCGCGGCCCAGCAGGACCGAGCCCGCGATGATCGCGCCCGCCGTCATCTCGTGTTGCAGCACCAGATAGGCGCCCACGGCCAGCACCGCCGATTGCAGCAGCATCCGGAAGCCCTTGGAAAAAGCGCCGAACGCGCCGGTCCAGTCGGCCGCGCGCAGCATCTTGCGCTGGCCTTCGGTCTGGGTTTCCTGCCAGCGCGCGCGCATGGTCTCTCCCATGCCCTGCGCCCAGAGGTAGTCGGCCCCGTCCTCGACCTGCCGCGCGATCTGGTTACCCGCGAAAGAGGTGCCCTGCGCCTCGGTCAGGCGGGTCTGGGTGAGCCAGTGGTTGAGCAGCGAGGTCACGACCAAAAGCGCACCGCCCGCCAGCGCCAGCCAGCCCAGAAGCGGGTGGAAGATGAAGATCGCGGCTGCGAAAACCGGCGTCCACGGGATGTCCAAGAGCGACAGCAGCACCGGCGAGGCGAAGACGGTTTTCACCGCATCGAGGTCCTGCAGCGCGCTCGCGCCCTTGTCGGTGCGTCCCAACGCTGCGCGCTCCAGCGAGGCGCGGAAGACGCGGTCGGAGAGATTGGCGTGAAGCCGTGCCCCGACCCGCGCCATCACGCGGGCGCGGACGAATTCCAGAATGGTGTAGAACAGGTAGAGGAACACCACGAGGCCGAACAGCGCGACCAGCGTCTCTTCCGAGCGCGAACCGATCACCCGGTCATAGACCTGCAGCATGAAAAGCGGCCCGGTCAGCAGCAGAAGATTAGTGAAAAAGCTGAACAGAACAGCCGAGCCGATCAGCCCCCGGCTCCCGGAAAAAGCGCGCCGCATTTCCGACCGCGCGCCCGAAGAAGAAAGTCCCACGCCAATACCCCAAAGTTGCGTATCCCCGCGTTCATTTTCACGACGTGGTGAGGGGTATCATTGATTGATGTCAATTTTGCGCGAGACGGGTCGAAAAAGCTGCGCGGGCAGCCGGGCGCCCGGGTGGCGTCAGCTCTGCGCCATCAGCGCGCGCAGCACCTGCGGGACCGCTTCGGGCAGGTCCTCGGCGATCAGGCCGGGGCCGAAGTGGCGCGCGGCCTCGACATGGAGCCAGGCGGCGGAGGTCGCGGCGTCGAAGGGGGTGAAGCCGCGCGCAAGCAGTCCCGCGATCAACCCCGCCAGCACATCGCCCGCGCCTGCGGTCGCAAGCCACGGGGCCGCGCGGTCCTGCGTCGCCGAATGCAGCGCGACGCGCCCATCGGGGTCCGCGATCGCGGTGTCCGCCCCTTTGAGTAGCACCGTGCAGCCCGCGCGCGCGGCGGCTTCGCGGGTCGCGTCCAGCTTGGAATAGGTCGGGTCGTCGCCTGACAGCTTCTCGGCCAGATCGGGGAAGAGCCGTTTGAACTCGCCCGGATGCGGGGTCAGAACGCAGGTCGCGTGAAGCTGGCCGAAGAGCACGCTCGGATCGTCGGCAAAGGCGCTGAGCGCATCGGCATCGAGCACCGTCGCCCGTTTGCCCCAAAGCGCGGCCGGCACCATCTCCTGCGCGCGGGCCATGCCCAGACCGGGGCCGAGGCAGAGCGCGTTGAGACGCTCATCGCTCAGCATCCCGCGCAAGGAATAGGCGTCGGGCAGGGCGCTCAGCATGATCGCGTCGAGATGGGCGGCGTTCTCGGCGAGCGCCTTGGGCGGGCAGGCGAGCGTCACCAGCCCCGCGCCGATCCGCAGTGCCGCCCGCGCCGCCATCCGAGCAGCGCCGCCTTTGCCCGCGCCGCCCGAGAGCACCAGCGCATGGCCGTGGCTGTATTTGTGGCCCGTCCGCTTCATCAGGAAATGCGAGGGACGGTCGATCAACTGCGCGGCCCCCATATTCGCATCCTGTGACAGGCCGATATCGGTCACGACCAGATGGCCGCGCATCGACGCGCCGCCA
Source organism: Thioclava sp. UBA3469 (assembly GCF_002378135.1). NCBI lineage: Bacteria > Pseudomonadati > Pseudomonadota > Alphaproteobacteria > Rhodobacterales > Paracoccaceae > Thioclava > Thioclava sp. UBA3469. Next base: position 92 of record NZ_DFRG01000135.1, on the reverse strand, counting down.
CCGGGCGCGTCCGGCCCGTCCGAGGGGTCGAGGTAATGGCCGCATTTCGCGCGGTGGAAGCTGACGGTCAGATCGGCGGGAAAAACGCCCCC
>NZ_DFRG01000153.1:787-7281 GCF_002378135.1 Thioclava sp. UBA3469 | reverse complement strand
CCGTGCCGCAATGGATCGTCGCGCGCATCGAGACCCGCGCCAATGACGCCTTGCAAGGCCAGATGCGGGTCCGGCTGTCCGGCGGGATCGATCTTTACATCGACGATGGCACCCGTCCCCGGATCCGGCTGAACACTGTGCGGCTGGAGCGGCCCTCGGGTCTGCCGATCGCGGTCCTGCCGGAATTGCGCATGACGCTCTGGGCGGAGCCTTTGCTGCGCGGGCGGATAGAGCCGCGCTCGTTTCGGTTGCGCGGGGCGAGCCTGTCGCTGCATCGTCTGCCCGACGGCAATCTGGATCTCGATTTCGGCGGCGGCAATCGCTTCGCCAATATCGACTTGAATAACGCCTCCGATCTCATTGAGACATTTGAGAAAACCCTGGAAGTTCCGGCGCTGTCCCGGCTGCAGCAGATCAGCGCGGAAGACCTGCAAATCCGGCTGATGGACGAGCGGCTCGACCGGCTCTGGAAGGTCACCGATGGCCGCTTCAAGCTGACTCAAAGCGACAGTGAAATCTCGGTCGCGCTGGGGTTCGATTTGGGCAGCGGGCAGACGAAACCGGCGCAGGTCGCGCTGTCGATGACCACGCAGAAAGCCAGCCGTGAAGCCAGTTTCGGGGCCGCGGTGACCGCGCTTCCGGCGCGCGATCTGGCGGTTCAGGCCCCGGCGCTCGCGGCGCTCGGCGTGCTCGATGCGCCGATCTCGGGGGCGCTGCGCTCGGGGCTCAACGACAAGGGCGAACTGACCGGGATGAACGCGATGCTCGAAATCGGGCGCGGCGCGATCCGGCCCAATGAGGGCGTGAACCCGATCCCGATCGAGAACGGCAAGCTTTATCTCAACTACGATCCGAAACGGCAGCGCGTCGAGGTCTCGACGCTTTCGCTCAACAGCCGGGCGCTGCGCCTGAAGGCGGCGGGCCACACCTATCTGCGCGATCTCGAAGGCGGGGTGCCGAAGAAGATCGTCGGCCAGATCGCGATTTCCGATCTCCAGCTCGATCCGGCGGGGCTGTTCGAGAGCCCGGTGCAATTCGCGCAAGGGGCGGTCGATTTCCGGCTTAACCTCGATCCGTTCCGCATCGATATCGGCCAGCTGGAACTCAACGATCAAGGCGACACGACAATCTCGGCGCGCGGCAAGGTCAGTGCCGAGAAGGACGGCTGGAAAGTCGCGCTCGATGCCGGGATCGACCAGATCGACCAGACCAAGCTGCTCGCGCTCTGGCCGCCGGCGGTCGTGCCGAAGACCCGCGAATGGCTCGAGAAGAACGTGACCACGGGCCAGCTGCGCAATGCCCGCGTGGCGCTGCGGCTCGTGCCGGGCGCGCAGCCGAAACTGGCGCTTGGCTACGAGTTCCGGGGCGCGGATGTGCGGATCATCAAGACGCTGCCGCCCGTGCAGCAGGGCCGGGGTTTTGCGACGATCATCGACACGCGGCAGGCGCTCAAGGTCGAGGAAGGGCATGTGACCGCGCCGTCGGGTGGGCGGATCGAGGTGACGGGCTCGTCGCTCATCGTGCCCGATATCCGCATCAAACCCGCCCCGGCGAAGGTCACGCTGATGACGCGCTCGCCGATCCCGGCGGCTCTGTCGCTGCTCGACCAGCCACCTTTCGAATTCCTCAGCAAGGCGGGCATGAGCACCGATGTGGCGCAGGGCTGGGCCGAGGCGCGCTCGGTGATCCGCCTGCCGCTGAAGCCCAATGTGCCGCAGGATGAGATCGATTTCGACGTGACCGCCCGGCTGACCGAGGTGAAAAGCGACACGCTGGTGCCCGACCGGCCGCTACGGTCCGATCTGCTGACGCTGAAGGCCGACCCGAAAGGGATGACGATCTCGGGCAAGGGCACTCTGTCCGGTGTCGGGTTCGATGCCGCCTGGACGCAGAAATTCGGGCCGGAAAACAAGGGTCGCTCGGAGGTCGCGGGCACGGTCGATGTAAGCGCCGATGGGCTCGACCGGCTGGGTATCGCGCTGCCCAATGGCATGGTGCGTGGCTCGGGCAAGGGGCGTATCGCGCTTGATCTGCGCAAGGATCAACCGACGCGGTTCACCTTCGCGAGCGCGTTGCAGGGAATCCGGCTGTCGATCCCGGAAATCGGTTGGAGCAAACCGGCAGGCAGCGCGGGCGATCTGAAAATGTCCGGCACGCTCGGCGCGCCGCCGCAGGTCGACAGCCTGTCGCTGAGTGCTGCGGGGCTGAAGACGCAGGGCGACATCACCTTGAACAAGGGCGGTGGGCTGAACCGGGCGCGGTTCTCGAGCCTGAGCGTCGGCAACTGGTTCACCGGCAGCGTCGATCTGATCGGTCAGGGCAAGGCGCGCCCGCCGAAAGTGAATGTCACCTCGGGCAGGCTGGACCTCGCTAAGGCGGATTTGGGCGGCGGTGCGGGCGCTGGCGCGGGCGGTGCCGGCACCGCGATCAGCGCCTCGCTCGACCGGCTGCAGATCACGGATGGCATCGCGCTGACAGGCTTCCGCGGCGATTTCAACACGCGGGGCGGTCTCTCGGGCCGGTTCCAGGGGCAGCTCAACGGCAGCGCGCCGATCGATGGCACGGTGATCCCGGCTGCAGGCGGGCGCGTCTCGGTGCGCGCGCAAACCCGCGACGCAGGCCGCGCGCTGGCGGCGACCGGGATCTTCACCAAGGCCCGCGGCGGGCAGGGCGCGTTGGTGCTGACGCCACTGGGACAGAAAAGCTATGACGGCAAGCTCACGGTCGCAAACCTACGGGTGAAAGACGCCCCGGTTCTGGCCTCGCTGCTGTCCGCGGCCTCGGGCGTCGGTCTGCTGGAGCAGCTCAGCGGCGATGGCATCCTGTTCAGCTCCGTCGATGGCGCCTTCCGCTTGACGCCCAACGGGGTGAGTGTCACACGGGGCGCCGCCGTGGGGGCCTCTATGGGGGTGACGATGACGGGCAACTATTACCCGCAATCGAAGACACTGAACATGAAGGGCGTGATCTCGCCGTTCTATCTCGTGAACGGGATCGGTCAGGTCATCTCCAAGCAAGGCGAGGGGCTCTTCGGGTTCAACTACTCGCTGCGCGGAAGCTCCGATGCGCCGAAGGTTTCGATCAATCCGCTCTCGGTGCTCGCGCCGGGCGGTCTGCGCGAGTTGTTCCGGGCGGGGCCGCCCAAGGTGCTGAGCGAATAAGGCTGACGATGAAGCTAGACGATTTCGATTTCGAGCTCCCCGAGGGGCTGATTGCGACGCGGCCTGCGCGCCCGCGCGATGCGGCGCGGCTGCTGCTGGCCGAGGGCGATGCGATCCAGGATCGCCATGTGCGCGATCTGATCGACATCTTCCGCCCCGGCGACCGGCTGGTGCTCAACAACACCAAGGTGATCCCGGCGCGGCTGGCGGGCACGCGGACCCGGCAAAGCGCGCAGGGCGAGGTAGTCGCGAAGGTCGAGGTGACGCTTCTGGAGCCCGCACCGGGCGGCGAATGGTCGGCGCTGGCCAAGCCGTTGCGCAAGGTGAAGGAAGGCGAGGAGATCGTCTTCTCCGACGCGCTCTCGGCCAAGGTCGAGGCGATCGAGAACGGCCAGCTGCGGCTCAGCTTCAACCTGTCGGGCGAGGATTTCGACGCGGCGCTGGCCGAGGCCGGCGCGATGCCGCTGCCGCCCTATATCGCGGCGCTGCGTGCCCCCGATGACGAGGACAAGCGCGATTACCAGACCGTCTTCGCACGCCATTCCGGTGCGGTCGCGGCCCCGACCGCCAGCCTGCATTTCACCCGCGAGCTGCTGGAGGCGCTGGCCGCCAAGGGCGTGGAGTTCACCGAAGTCACGCTCCATGTCGGCGCGGGCACCTTCCTGCCGGTGAAGGTTGAGGACGTCACCACCCACAAGATGCATGCCGAATGGGGCGAGGTCAGCGAAAAGGCAGCGGCCGAGATCAACGCGACCAAACAGGCGGGCGGCCGGGTCATTCCCGTGGGCACCACCGCGCTGCGCCTGATCGAAAGCGCCGCGCGTGCCGAGGGCGGGGCGAAAGGCTATATCGTGCCCTTCCGTGACGCCACCGACATCTTCATCTATCCCGGCTTCGAGTTCCGCATCACCGACGCGCTGATGACGAATTTCCACCTTCCGAAATCGACGCTGCTGATGCTGGTCTCGGCCTTGATGGGCCAGGATCGTATACGCGAAATTTACGATCATGCGGTTAAGACGGGCTATCGTTTCTTCTCTTACGGCGATGCGTCGCTTCTAATTCCGTAGAGTCGCTTTCAGGGCTTGGAAATGTCTTCGCTGCGGACTAGATGCCGCGACACGACGCAATCCAAATCAGTCCCCGGGAGTCCAAGACATGTTGTTAGTGCTGCGCCAGACATGGCCGCTATTGCTGGGCATCATGCTCTTGATGGTCGGCAACGGGATGCAGGGCACGCTGCTTGGTATCCGCGGCAAGATCGAGGGTATCGACACTTTCTACATGTCGCTCGTCATGTCGGCCTATTTCGCGGGCTTCCTGTTCGGGTCGCGCATGGTGCCGGAGATGATCGCGCGCGTCGGTCACGTGCGGGTCTTCGCGGCGCTCGGCTCACTGATCTCGGCGATCCTCGTCCTTTATGCCGCCTTTCCGAATTGGCCCTCCTGGGTGGCGTTGCGCGTGCTGATCGGCTTCTCCTTCTCGGGCGTGTATATCACGGCGGAAAGCTGGCTGAACGCGGGCTCGACCAACGAGACGCGCGGGCAGGCGCTGTCGCTCTACATGATCATGCAGATGTTCGGCATCGTCACGGCGCAGGCGCTGCTGAACGTGGGCGACCCGGCGGGCTATCTCCTCTTCGTGATCCCCTCGGTGCTGGTGTCGCTGTCCTTCACGCCGATCCTGCTCGCGGCGTCGCCCGCACCCAGCTTCGAAACGATCCAGCGCATGACCTTCAAGCGGCTCTGGGAAGCCTCGCCGCTGGGCATGGTGGGGATTTTCCTGCTGGGCGGCATCATCTCGGCGATGTTCGGCATGGCCTCGGTCTGGGGCACCGCCGAAGGGCTCAACGTGAAGCAGATTTCGGCCTTCGTGGCGGCGATCTATGTGGGTGGCCTCTTTCTGCAATATCCGATTGGCTGGGCCTCCGACCGGATGGACCGGCGCCGCGTGATCATGGGCGCGGCGCTTGTAGGTGCGGTGGTGACCTTCGCGATCTTCGCGACGAACCCGCCCTTCTGGGTGCTGCTGATCGGGGCTGCGCTGATCGGCGGTGTGGCCAACCCGCTCTATTCGCTGCTGATCGCCTACACGAACGACTATCTCGATTACTCCGATATGGCGTCCGCTTCGGCGGGGCTGATGTTCATCAACGGGCTTGGTGCGGTGGCGGGGCCGCTGGTGACCGGTTGGCTCATGAGCGTCATGGGACCGGGCGGCTTCTTCCTCTATATCGGGGTGCTCTGTGCCGGGATCGCGGGCTATGCCGCATGGCGGATGACGCGCCGCGAAGCGCCTTCGGCGGACGAGACCGGCTCCTACACGCTGCTCTCGCCGACGGCGACGGCGGTTGCGGTCGAGGCCCGTCTCGAAGTCGCTCAGGAAGAAGCGGAAGCGGAGGCCGAAGCCGAGGCAGATACGGAAGCCGAGGCGGAAGATCAGTCCGAGGCCGACAAACGCACCGAGACCACCGGCTGACGTAAGCCCCCTTTGCCTGCCCCTGCGCTTGCCCTACCATGATCTGATGACAGGCGGGGCAGGCACGGCAGGGGAGGGCCGTTACCATGGATCGCATCAACGAGATTATACGCTTCTGGCGTATCGAGGTCGGCGAGAAATACTGGTACCAGTCGAGCGAGCAGATCGACGCCGCGATCCGGCGCCGCTATGCGCCGCTCTGGCAGGTGGGCGCGCAAGGCGCGCTGAGCGAATGGGAGCGTAACGCCGAGGGCGCGCTGGCGCTTTTGCTGCTGCTCGATCAGTTCCCGCGCAACATGTTTCGCGAAGACCCGCGCGCCTTTCAGACCGACCCAATGGCGCGCCGCCATGCCGATCGCGCGATTGCCGAAGGGTTCGACCTGCAGATCGGCCCGCCGCTGCAGCAGTTCTTCTACCTGCCTTTCATGCATTCCGAGGAACTTGCCGATCAGGATCGCGCCGTGTCGCTATTTGCCGAGCGATGGCGCTCGGAAGACAACCTGCGCCATGCGCGCGCACATCGTTCAGTGATCGAACGGTTCGGGCGCTTCCCTTGGCGCAATTCCGCGCTAGATCGCGAAACGACGCCCGAGGAACAGGCATTTATGGAACAGGGCGGCTACCGCAAGGCGCTTGCGGATGCGGATGAGTTGAAGCTGTCCGTAAAATAGTTTAATGCCAAACCAGTTTCTGACCGGAGGGAAGACATGGCATCGAAAAGCTACGACATGATTGTGATCGGGGCAGGGCCGGGGGGCTATGTCAGCGCCATCCGGGGCGCACAGCTGGGCCTTAAGGTCGCGATCGTGGAGCGCGAGCATCTGGGCGGCATCTGCCTCAACTGGGGCTGCATCC
>NZ_DFRG01000153.1:0-447 GCF_002378135.1 Thioclava sp. UBA3469 | reverse complement strand
AAGGCGCTGCTGCGCTCGGCCGAGGTGTTCCACCTGATGGAGCGCGCGAAGGATTTCGGTCTCAGCGCCGAGAAGTTCGGCTATGACCTCGACGCGGTGGTGAAGCGCTCGCGCGGGGTGGCAAAGCAGCTCGCTTCCGGCGTCGGCCATCTGCTGAAGAAGAACAAGGTCGATGTCGTGATGGGCACGGCGAAGCTTGCCGGCAAGGGCAAGGTTTCGGTGAAAACCGACAAGGGTAGCGAGGAACTGACCGCCAAGAATATCGTGCTGGCCACCGGCGCGCGGGCGCGCAACCTGCCGGGGCTCGAGGCCGACGGCAAGCGTGTCTGGTCCTACAAGCACGCGCTCAACCCGCCGCACGAGCCGAAGAAGCTGCTGGTCATCGGCTCTGGCGCGATCGGCATCGAATTCGCCAGCTTCTTCAATACGCTGGGTGCCGAGACGACG
>NZ_DFRG01000120.1:9869-10000 GCF_002378135.1 Thioclava sp. UBA3469 | reverse complement strand
GCGCCCAGATCGAGCCGCTGATATTTCCCGGCCTCCGCGTTTGCCCATGTCTCGAGGCTGGGTGTCGCCGAGGCCAGCACCACCTGCGCCGAACAGCCCGAGGCGCGCAGCACCGCCATGTCGCGGGCGTT
>NZ_DFRG01000120.1:0-9528 GCF_002378135.1 Thioclava sp. UBA3469 | reverse complement strand
TCCTGCTTGTAGGAGCTGTCATGCTCCTCATCGACGACGATCAGCCCCAGATCGCGGAACGGCAAGAACAGCGAAGACCGTGCACCGACGACAAGCTGCACTTCGCCCGCACCGCAGGCCTTCCACAGCCTGCGCCGCTCGCTTTGCGTGACCCCTGAATGCCACTCGCCGGGGCGCGCGCCGAACCGCGCCTCGACCCGCGAGAGAAACTCCGAACTCAGCGCGATCTCGGGCAACAGCACCAAAGCCTGCCGCCCCTTGCGCAGACATTCCGCGACCGCCTCCAGATAGACCTCCGTCTTGCCCGAGCCGGTCACGCCTTTCAGTAGCGTCGTCGAATAGGCCCCGGAGCCCGCGCGCAAAGCCTCCGCCGCAGCAGTCTGCGCCTCCGACAGCGCCTTGCCGGGCCGCGCCGGATCGAGCCGCGGGAACGGCTGATCGCGCGGCACCTCCGCCTCGATAAGCGCGCCGGTCTTCACCAGCCCCTTCACGACCTGCGTCGTCACCCCGGCCAGATGCGCCAACTCGCTCAGATAGAAGCCCGCACCGCCATGCTCTTCCAGCACCTCCAGCACCCGCGCCCGCGCATCGGTCATCCGCGACGGCTCCCGGTCGCCCAGCCGGTAAATCTTGCGCATCCCCGGCGGATCGCCCAAGCCCGGCGCGCGCGTCGCCAGACGCAGCACCTGCGGCAGCGGCGTCATCGTGTACTCCGCCATCCGCTCCAAAAACACCCGCAGCTCGTCGCGCATCGGCGGCACGTCGAAGACCCGGTTCACCGCGCGCAGCTTGGCGGCATCGAAACCGCCTTCGCCCGGCCCCCAGACCACGCCGAGCACCTTGCGCGGCCCCAGCGGCACCTCGACGAAAGCCCCGCTGAAACAACCGCCCTCCGGCGCGCGATAATCGAGCGGCCGCCCGATCGGCTCCGCCGTCAGCACCGCGACCCGCGCGCCCTCTTCGAACCAACCGGGTTCAGACATCGCCATGTCTTCCAACTGCGCTAAATATCCCGGGGAGCGGCGAAGCCGCGGGGCGGAGCCCCCGTCCTGCTGCGACCTCTTTCGCCGTCGCCACTTTTGCGCTAACACGCTCGCGACTGCCGCCAAGGAGAGCTGCCATGAAATTCTTCGTCGATACCGCCGACACCGCCGCGATCAAGGAACTCAACGATCTGGGCATGGTCGATGGCGTGACCACCAACCCGTCGCTGATCCTGAAATCGGGCCGCGACATTCTCGAAGTCACCAAAGAAATCTGCGACATGGTCCACGGGCCGGTCTCGGCCGAGGTCGTGGCCACCGAAGCCAAGGACATGATCGAAGAAGGTATGAAGCTCGCCAAGATCGCCCCCAATATCGCGATCAAGGTTCCGCTGACCTGGGACGGCCTGACCGCTTGCAAGGCTTTCGCATCCGAAGGCCACATGGTCAATGTCACGCTGTGCTTCTCGACCGCGCAGGCGATCCTCGCCGCGAAGGCGGGCGCGACCTTCATCTCGCCCTTCATCGGCCGTCTCGACGACATCAACCTCGACGGGATGAACCTGATCGAGGACATCCGCACGGTCTATGACAACTACGACTTCACGACCCAGATCCTCGCCGCGTCGATCCGTTCGGTGAACCACATCAGCGATGCTGCCCGCATCGGCGCCGACGTGATCACCGCACCGCCGGCGGTCATCAAGTCGATGGTCAACCACCCGCTGACCGATAAGGGTCTGGCCCAGTTCCTCAAGGACTGGGAAGCGACCGGCCAGAAGATCTGATCTTCTCGCGTGAGTCCGATACAGCAAAGGCCCGCCTCTCCGGCGGGCCTTTTTCGTCGAGCGGGCCGATTTTTTCGACTGCGTCGCGGGGCGCATCGTGTATGCTTGGAAAAAATGATGCATCGACCAGCGACGAGACAGGCATGACCGAACCGGCCCTCGTGGAGCAACTCCGCGACAAGATCATTTCCGACCCTGACGTGATTCTCGAGGACCGCGACCTGATGCGGGCGCTGATCGCTGCGAACGAGGCCGCGATGGGCGGCAATATCGTCGACCTGCGCGGCGCGGCCATGTCCCGGCTCGAGGCGCGGCTCGACCGGCTGGAAGATACCCACCGGTCTGTCATCGCCGCGGCCTATGAGAACCTCGCGGGCACGAACCAGATTCACCGCGCCGTGCTGCGGATGCTCGACCCGCATGACTTCCAGTCCTTCCTGTCCAACCTCGCGACCGAAGTGGCCGAGATCCTGCGCGTCGACGCGGTGCGCCTCGTGCTGGAAAGCCACCAGAACGAGAACGACCCGGCGCTGCGCCAGCTGGGCGAGGTGCTTTGCGTGGCCGAACCCGGCTTCATCACCGAATACATGCGCGGCGGGCGTGGCGGACAGCCGCGACAGGTCGTGCTGCGCCAGACCGTGCCGGGCTCCGAGGCGATCTTCGGCGAAGCGGCGAACTGGGTGCGCTCCGAGGCGCTGATGCAGCTCGATCTGGGCGAGGGCCGCCTGCCCGGCATGCTTGTCATGGCCGCCGAGGATCCGCATCAGTTCAAACCGTCGCAAGGCACCGATCTTCTGGCCTTCTTCGCAGGCGTATTCGAACGCACGATGCGCCGCTGGCTGGATTGATGGCGGAGCCGTCCGCAGAGCTGCAAGACGCGCTCGCCGAATGGCTGAGCCATTTGCGCGGGCTGCGCGACGCCTCCGATCACACGATCACCGCCTACCGGCACGACGTGGCGAGCTTCCTTGGCTTTCTGCAAACCCATCATGGCGAGAGCTTGGGCACCGCCCGGATCGCACAGCTGGGCCCCTCCGATATGCGGGCCTGGATGGCGCATGAACGCGGCCGCGAGGTCTCGTCGCGCTCGCTCGCCCGCGCGCTTTCTTCGGTGAAAAGCTTCATCCGCTGGCTCGCCGATCGCGACGGGTTCGATGCGAGCCACATCCTCTCGACCCGCAGCCCGAAATATCAGCGCAAACTCCCGCGCCCGCTTAACGAGGACGCCGCGGCCGGGATGATCGAACAGGTCGACACGCAGGCGATGGAGCCGTGGATCGCCGCGCGTGACGCCGCCGTGCTGACGCTGCTCTACGGCTGCGGGCTGCGAATCTCCGAAGCGCTCGCCCTGCGCGCCGACGCTCATCCCCTGCCCGAGGTGCTGCGCATCCGCGGCAAGGGCGACAAGGAACGGCTGGTGCCGGTCGTGCCCGCCGCCCGCGAGGCCGTCGCGGAATACATGCGCCTGTGCCCCTACCCCGCCGAGCCGGATGCGCCCTTGTTCTACGGCGCACGCGGAAAGCCGCTCAATCCGCGCATGATTTCCAAGGCGATGGAGCGGGCGCGCATGTCGCTCGGCCTGCCCTCCACGGCGACCCCGCATGCGATGCGCCACAGCTTCGCGACGCATTTGCTGGCGGCCGGCGGCGACCTGCGCGCCATTCAGGAACTGCTGGGCCACGCGAGCCTCGGAACGACCCAAATCTACACCGCCGTCGATGCCGCGCGGCTGATGGAAATCTACGACAAGAGCCATCCGCGCGCCTGAAGTTCGCTTGCCCCTGCGTCGCAAATCCGGCATCACGGGCAGATGGATATCCGCATCAAAGCCCTGTTCGTTCACCTCCTCACCGCCACCGGCGCCGTGCTGTCGATGCTCGCGCTTCTCGCGGCCGCAGAGGGCGAATGGGCGCTGATGTTCCTCTGGCTCGTCACCGCATTCTTCGTCGACGGGATCGATGGCCCGCTCGCGCGGCGCTACGATGTGAAGGCGAATTTCCCGCTCTATGACGGCGTCCTTATGGACCTGATCATCGACTATCTGACCTATGTCTTCATCCCCGCCTTCGCGCTGTTCCAGTCGAGCCTGCTGCCGGGATGGACGGGCTGGCTCGCGATCATCGCGATCACCTATGGCAGCGTCGTCTATTTCTCCGACACCCGGATGAAGACGAAGGACAACTCGTTCCAGGGCTTCCCGGGCGCGTGGAACATGCTGGTACTGGTGCTGTTCGCACTCAAGCCCGGCTATTGGACGATCCTGCTCGTCGTCGTGGCGCTCGCGATCGCGATGTTCCTACCGCTCAAGTTCATCCACCCAGTGCGCACGAAGCGCTGGCGCGCGGTCTCCTTGCCGATGGCGCTTTTGTGGACCTTCTTCGCGGGCTGGGCCGCATGGGTCGATTTCGACCCGGCAAGCTGGGCGCATTGGGGGCTGGTCGTCACGTCCATCTACCTGCTGCTCGTCGGCATCGTGCAACAAATCGTGCCCGAGAGAAGCTGACTCGAACTGCGGCCCCGGCGCGGCGCCTCATGCCGCATGGGTCGCGAAACGGAGGTCGCATGCGCCGCAGTCTCGTACTTCTGGCTCTCGTGCTTTCCGCGCAATCGGCCATGGCCGCGCCGGATTATCTCGACGACCGTTCGTCCCCTTCTGCGCTGATCCGCTCGCTCTATAACGCGATCTCGCTGCATCACTACGCCCGCGCCTGGAGCTATTTCGCCGATCCCGAAAAGAACGGCGATTATGCGGATTTCGCGAAAGGCTATGCAGACACCGCCGAAGCCTCGGTCACGATCGGCCCGGTCATGTCGGAAGGCGCGGCAGGTTCGATCTACACCACGCTCGGGGTGATAGTGAGCGCCCGGACGGGTGATGGCACGACCGAGAATTTCGGCGGCTGCTATGTGACCCGCCAAGTCCAGCCCGCGATTCAGGAGCCGCCCTTCACGCCCTTGCAAATCGTGACCGGACACCTGATCGCGCGCCCGGCGGACGACGCCATGCCTGCCAGCTGCGACGACCAAGGCCAGCCGCGATTTTAATCGCTCAGACCCGCGTCAGCACCACGCCTGAGACGATCAACAACGCCGCCAGCGCCTTCGTCATCCGCATTTTCTCGCCGAAGACGAGCCAGCCGATCAGCACCGCGAACAGGATCGAGGTCTCGCGCAGGGTTGCGACCAGCGCGATCGGCGCGCGGGTCATCGCCCAGATAGAGATCGCATAAGCCGCATAGGAAGCCGCTGCCCCTAGCGTCGCGATCCCCCATTCGCGTGGCGCGGCGCGCAACATCGCGGTCCCGCGCAGCCCGACCATGCCCATCGCGAAAAACACCCCGCCCAGCACCATGATCCATCCGACATAGCCCACGGGCTCGCCCGAGATGCGCGCGCCCATCCCGTCGACCAGCGTATAGCTCGCGGTCGCCAGCGCCGAGCCCAGCGCATAGGGCAGCAAGCGGCGACTTTCGCCATCGGTGAACACGCCGCGCGCCATCAGGGCGATCCCGAGCCCCAGCACCGCGATCCCCGCATATTCGAGCCCGCTGATCGCATCGATCGCCAGCGCGGCGGAGACGATCGCCACCATCATCGGCGCGGTTCCGCGCGCGATCGGATAGACCCGGCTCAGATCGCCCTGCTCATAGGCATGGGCGAGGAAGAACTTGTAGCCGAAATGGATCACCCCCGCGGCAAGGATCCAGCCCAGCGCGGCGCTGTCCGGCATGGGCCGCGACAAAGCGACGACAAGCCCGATCAGAGCCTCGGCAATGGACAGCATCACCATGGCGCGGATTTTCGAGCCGCCCAGACGGATCAGCGCGTTCCACAGGGCATGCAGGAAGGCCGCGCCCAGCACCGCCGCCATGATCGTCAAACTCATATCCGCGCCCTTCTCTGCCCGACCGGCAATCGGTAGCTCCGGGTCATGACGAGGGCAAGCCGCCCCGTGCAAGGGGTCCGCAATCGCGGCGCGGGACCGGGAGGGGATTGCGAAACGGGGCGCGCTCGGGCTATGGCCGCTCCATGCCGAGATACGCGTTCAAAATCGAATATGACGGGGGGCCCTTCGCCGGGTGGCAGCGTCAGGCCGACCAGCCTTCGGTGCAAGGCGCGGTCGAGGCGGCTTTGGCGAAGCTCGAACCCGGCCCCCACACGATCGCGGCGGCCGGTCGCACCGATGCGGGTGTTCACGCGACGGGGCAGGTCGCCCATGCCGATCTGACGAAGGATTGGGACCCGTTCCGGCTGTCGGAGGCGCTGAACTATCACCTGCGCCCCGCGCCGGTCGCGATCCTCACCTGTGCCCGGGTCGAAGACGAATTCCACTCTCGATTCTCGGCGCAGGAGCGGCGCTACCTGTTCCGGCTCGTGCAACGCCGCGCGCCGGCAACCCATGACCGCGGACTGGTCTGGCAGGTCCTCAACCCGCTCGATATCGAGGCGATGCGCGAAGGGGCCGCGCATCTGATCGGGCATCATGACTTCACCACCTTCCGCTCGACAATGTGCCAGTCGAACTCGCCGGTCAAAACGCTCGACGAGATCCGTATCGAGGCGATCGACATCCCGCATGGGCGCGAGGTCCGGTTTCACCTGCGCGCGCGCAGCTTCCTACACAATCAGGTCCGCTCAATCGTCGGCACGCTGGAGCGCGTCGGCGCCGGATCCTGGCCGCCCGAGCGCGTGGGCGAAGCGCTCGCCGCGCGCGACCGCGCAGCTTGCGGACCGGTCTGCCCGCCGCAGGGCCTCTATCTAAGCGCGGTCGGCTATCCCCACGATCCTTTCGCCTGACGCGACCCGCGCGCCGGGCGGGGCGGGAAGAAACGGCATTCGTGTTGGCACGGCGACGCCGCGCGTTTCAGCAGGGACGAACGCCGCGTCCTCATTCACGGCGCTTGCCACTTCGCTTCCGGGCGTTCCGTTTTGCCGGCGCCAGCCCTTCTCGGTGACATCGATTTCCCGCGCGTCCGCGCTTTGTAGACGCGACGCTTCGTCCAAAACGAGAGGCGCTGGGGCATCGCCTTCCATTCGCCGCAGCGTCGATATGACCTCCTCAAGCCGCTCCCGGGAGCGCTGCGCCAGAGCCGCATCGAGGTCGCGTAGAAGCAAGGCGGTCTCGCGTTCCGAGAGGTGGGCCACGGGGGCATGCCTGATCTTCGGATGCGCGGTTGCCTGGCTACGCGCGCCGGTCACGGGGGCCTCATGCAACTTCTCTCCGGGGCGCAAACCGATCCGCAACAGCTCGATCTCGCCCTCGGGACAGTCCGGCCCGCGCAGCCGCAACCCGCGCGCCTCGACCATCTGCCGGGCGAGATCGCCGATCCGGATCGGCGCCCCCATATCGAGCGCGTAGACCCGCCCCGAGATCTCCCAGCGCCCCGCGATCAGCACGAGCCGCGCCGCTTCGGCGATGGTCATGAAATAGCGTGTGGCTTCAGGATCGGTGACCGTGATCGGGCCGCCTTGCGCGATCTGCCGCTCGAAAATCGGCACGACCGAGCCGGACGAGCCGATCACATTACCGAAGCGCACGATCGAGAAAACCGTCACGCCCGCGCGGGTCGCAAGATCCTGCACCACCAGCTCGGCCATTCGTTTCGACGCGCCCATGACCGAGCGCGGTGCAATCGCCTTATCGCTGGAAATCAGCACGAACCGCGCAACTTTCGCGGCCCGCGCCCCCCGCGCGAGACAGACCGTGGCGGTGACGTTATTCGCGAATCCGGAAATCGGGTTTTCCTCCACCAGCGCGACGTGCTTGTAGGCGGCGGCGTGGAACACGGCATCGATCACCTCGCGTGCGAAGATTTCCCGCACCAGCGCCGCGTCCCCGGCGGAGCCGAGCCGGGTGACGAGGTCGACACCCGCGCGGGCGGCGAGTGGCGTCAGGTCGGACAGGAGGGCGAACAGCGCGGGCTCCGAGAGTTCGAGCAGGACGAGTTTCGCCGGGCCACAGACGAGAATCTGACGACAAAGCTCTGCCCCGATGGAGCCACCCGCCCCCGAGATGAGCACGGATTTTCCGCGGTAGAACTCCGCCTCGGGCGGGTCGCCCCCGGTGATCTCGCAGCGGCCCAGCCAACGCTCGGGGCGCACCGGTTCAAGCCGCGCAGCAAGATCCGGGCCGCCGACCAGCAGAGCGAATTCCGGCAACGCCTCGCAGCGCAATCCAAGGCGCGAGAGGTCTCGCGCCAGCGCGGCCTTGCGCGGCTCGGGCAGGCGCGGATCGGCGAGGACGACGCGATCGACATTGAACTTTCGGATCAGCGCCTTGCGCGCCGCGGGGCCAAGAACTGGCACCCCGTCCAACGTCGCGCCGCGCAAAACCGGGCTGTCGTCGAGATAGGCGCAGGTCAAGAACCCGGACCGGTCGCGCAACGCCCGTGCCAGCGCGATCCCCTCCGGCGTAGCACCGTAGATTGCGATGCGCGAGACGACGTTCGAGCGTCGATATAGCCATCCCGTCAGCGCCAGAAGCGCCCGGCGCTGGACCACGATGCCCGATAGAAACGCGCAACCAAAGAAGAGCGCAGTGCCGCCACCCTGCCATCCGAGGCCGGCCCAGAGGGCCAGTGCAAGGAAACAGGAGAGGACGACCGCCCTTCCCGCCCCCAGCATAGCGAAAACCTTCAGGGGTATGCTCGCCAAGCCGGTGCCAAGGCTTGCCACTGCGGCGAGACCGCTTCCGGTCAGGACCAGGAGCCAGGCATTCCCCCCGAGGCCCCCGCGGCTCAAGGCAGGCGTGAGTTGCAACACCAACGCAAGGCACGCCATCGCGAGCAGCGCATCGAGCGTCGCGATGACAGCCGCCTTGCGCGGGCGCGCCATCGCGATCAGGCGCGTCGCGATTTTGTCGGTGAGCGCTTCCCTCACGCGATCCCTCCGCTCAGAGTTTGCCAGATCAGCGCAAGATCGAGCCGCCACGAGGCCTGTCTTTGGTAAAGCAGATCGAGCCGGGCTTTCTCGGGGACGCAAGCCTGATCGTAGATCCGCCGTGCCTCCTCCGCCGTCCGGCATCGTGCCAGCAGCCGCGCCTCTTTTTGTGCAAACTGGACGCTCGCGAGGCCGGTGATCCCCGGCGGGCTTGCGAGCACCTGCGCATAGAGCTGCGGGAAATGCGCCACCACCTCGCGCAGCGGAGGGCGCGGTCCGACGAAGCTCATATCGCCGCGCAGGACGTTCCAGATTTGCGGCAACTCATCCGCGTGGCACCGCCGCAGGATCTGCCCAAGCGGGGTGATCCACGCGCGCTTATGCCCGGCGGTGATGCCGTGATCGCCCGCCTCCGCCTCCATTGTGCGGAACTTCCACATCCGAAAGCTGCGCGTGGGACTGTGCATCCGCTCGCCGCCGTAGAACCACGGTCGCCCCTGCACCAGTGCAACCGCCAACCAGACCAGCACGATCAGCGGCAAGACCACGGGCAGCGCCAGCACCGCCAGCGTCAGATCGAAGAGACGTTTACGCCTGCGCCGGGCCAGGGTCATGCCAAATCTCCAGTTACGGGTAGCCACAAGGGGCGAAACTTCCGCAAGCCTAGGCAGGTCGCAGTTGCGATGCGGTTAACGCAGCCCCGCTCCCATGACCGGACCTCACGACACCTGACACCGATACAATCGGTCGTATGGACTTCGCGGGGCGCGAGTGGTTGGATCGCGCCCGATACGAAGGAGGCACCGATGGCATTCGGCAAAAACATCCGCACTTGGTTCGAAGGCGCATGGCACGAGGGCGATATCGCCGTCATGCGC
>NZ_DFRG01000127.1:0-3003 GCF_002378135.1 Thioclava sp. UBA3469 | reverse complement strand
CCCCCGGGATATTTGGACCAAGGCGAAGCCATGAGTGCGGAGTTGAAAGCGCGGTTGATCGAGACGGCCCTTGCCGAGGGTTTCTCGAAGGCGCGCATCACCACGCCCGACGCCATCCCGCAGGCCGCCGAACGGCTGGCCGCCTTCGTGAGCGCGGGGATGCATGGCCAGATGGGCTGGATGGAAGAGCGCATGGGCTGGCGCGGCGATCCGGCGTCGCTGTGGTCCGAAGCGCGCTCGGTCGTGATGCTGGCCGAGACCTACACGCCCGATTACGACCCGCTGGACCTGCTGAAAGCGCGCGATCACGGGGTGATCTCGGCCTATGCGCAGGGAAAGGATTACCATGATCTGGTGAAGAAGCGGCTCAAGCGCGTCGGGCGCTGGTTGCTCGATCAGGCGCCCGAAGGCGAGCAGATCAAGGTCTTCGTCGACACCGCCCCGGTGATGGAGAAGCCCTTGGGCGAGGCCTCGGGTCTGGGCTGGCAGGGCAAGCACACGAACCTCCTGGCGCGCGATCTGGGCAGCTGGTTCTTCCTCGGCGCGATCTTCACCACGGTGGAGCTGCCGCCCGACGCGCCGGAGATCAGCCATTGCGGGTCTTGCACGGCCTGCCTCGACATCTGCCCGACCGAGGCCTTTCCCGCGCCCTACCAACTCGATGCGCGACGCTGCATCTCCTATCTGACGATCGAGCATAAGGGGTCGATCGATGAGGAGCTGCGCGCCAAGATGGGCAACCGGATCTATGGCTGCGACGATTGTCTGGCCGTCTGCCCGTGGAACAAGTTCGCCGCAGAGGCGCGCGAGGCGCGCTATCACGGCGGCGTCGGCGCGCCGCCTCTGGCGGAACTGGCGGCGCTCGACGATGCCGGATTCCGGGCGCGGTTCTCGGGCTCGCCGATCAAGCGGATCGGGCGCGACCGCTTCCTGCGCAATGTACTCTATGCGATTGGAAACTCTGGCGATCCGGGTTTGGCCGAGGCCGCGCGCCCGCATCTGGACGATCCCGATCCAGTGGTGGCCGAGGCCGCGCAATGGGCGCTCTCACGGCTGGAGCAAGCAGCGTGACGAAACCGATTGCCGCGCCCCGCTCACGGCCTATCTGATCGCGGTCATGACACCGGTTACCACCCAGACCCCTCGCCCACTCCTCGGGATCGCGCTGAAGCTCGGCACGGTCACGGGCTTCGTCATCATGCAGGCGCTGATCAAATCGGTCTCCGACCGGGTGCCGCCGGGCGAGGCGGTGTTCTTCCGGTCTTTCTTCGGCATCGTGCCGATCCTGCTCTGGTTGCTGTGGCGCGGTGAGCTGCAGGGCGGGTTGCGGGTGGAGAAACCGATCAACCACGTCATGCGCGGCGTCGTGGGAACCACCGCGATGGCGCTGAGTTTCGCAGCGCTCGCCTTCCTGCCGCTGCCCGAGGCGACCGCTCTGGGCTATGCGGCCCCTCTGCTGACGGTCGTCTTTGCGGCGGTCTTGCTGGGCGAGACGGTGCGGATCTTCCGCTTCTCGGCGGTCGGGCTGGGCATGGTGGGCGTTCTGATCGTGCTTTGGCCCCGGCTGGGCGGCAGCGGGCCGGAAGGCGGCGCGGAGGCGCTTGGTGCGGGGCTGGCACTCGCGGGCGCAACCTGCGCGGCGCTGGCGCAGATCCAGATCCGCCGCATGGTCGGGTCGGAGCGCACCTCGGCCATCGTCTTCTGGTTCTCCTGCACCGCCTCGGTGCTCTCGCTGGCCTCCCTGCCCTTCGGTTGGGTCGTGCCGACCGCGTGGGAGGCGACGCTTCTGATCCTCGCAGGGCTGATCGGCGGCACGGGGCAGATCATGCTGACCTCGGCCTATCGCTTCGCCGATGCCTCGCTGGTGGCGCCGTTCGACTACGCCTCGATGCTGCTGGCGCTGGTGATCGGCTACACCATTTTCGCGGAAGTGCCGAGCCACGCGACCCTCGCCGGGGCCGCGCTCATCATCGCGGCCGGTATCGCGATCATCCTGCGCGAGCACTGGCTGGGGCTGGAGCGCAAGCGCGCGCGCAAGGCCGCGACGCCCCAAGGCTGAGCGCCGATCCGCCTGCGACAATAAACCTGCCTGCCCCTGCGTCACGACTCAGTCGAATCGTGCTATAGTCCCGCTATCAGAGGCGATGACGAGAGGAGGAAGATATGTCCCGTCACATCATCGACCGCGCCGAACTCAAGGCAGAAGGGCCGCGCGTGAAGCGGTTTCTCGAATTGCAACGGCGCGAAGGCATCCACCCGGCGATCAAGGAGCTCAGCAAACGCGGGCGGCCCGACCACGGCGCGCGGATGAAACAGTTCCTGCGGATCGAGCGGGCTGAAGCCACCTGACGACCTGATCGGCGCTCAATAGCTGTGAAAACGCGAAAGGGCGTGCCGGGGGGCACGCCCTTCTGTTTTCTCGACCGACGCGCGGATCAGGCGCGCACGAGTTTCTCGTAGGTCTCGGCGATGTCGCGGGTCAGCGCGCCGACCTCGAAGTTGAAGTCGCGGATCTGACTGACCGGGGTCACCTCGGCTGCGGTGCCGGTGAGCCAGCACTGTTCGAACTCGGCCAGTTCGGTCGGCTCGATCAGGCGCTCGTGGACGGTGATGCCCTTTTCCTTCAGCAGGCCGATCACGGTCTGACGGGTGATCCCGTTGAGGAACACGTCGGCCTTGGGCGTGTGAACCTCACCGTCTTTCACGAAGAAGATGTTCGCACCGGTCGCCTCGGCCACGTAGCCGCGCCAGTCCATGAACAGCGCATCCGAATAGCCGCGATCTTCGGCGGCGTGCTTGGACATGGTGCAGATCATGTAGAGACCGGCGGCCTTCGCTTCAGCCGGGATCGTGCGCGGATCGGGACGACGCCATTTCGCGATGTCGAGCTTGGCGCCCTGCATCTTCGCATCGCCGTAATAATTGCCCCATTCCCAGCCAGCGACGGCCAGACGCACCGGGTTCTTGCGCGCCGAGACGCCCATATCCTCGCCCGCGCCGCGC
>NZ_DFRG01000043.1:1679-3362 GCF_002378135.1 Thioclava sp. UBA3469 | reverse complement strand
GGTTGTGAACCTTGCGGATGAAATGCTTGATCATTTCCTCGGCGCTGTCGAAATCCGCGATGACGCCGTCGCGCATCGGGCGGATCGCTTCGATCGAGCCGGGGGTCCGGCCGAGCATCAGCTTGGCGTCTTCACCGACCGCCAGCACCTGCTTTTTGCCGTCCTTGACATGATAGGCGACCACCGAGGGTTCGTTCAGCACGATCCCCTTGCCTTTGACATAGACCAGCGTGTTCGCCGTCCCGAGGTCGATCGCCATGTCCGAGGAGAAGATCCCACCAACCATATTACGCCTGTCCCATCCCAAATTTCTTAGAAACACCGCGACTCGCGCCAAGCCACGGCCCGCGCCTCGTATAGTCAAAGCGGCCCTTACGGGGAAGCGGATTTGCGCCACAGGCAAGGCGCCCCTGCGGTTATCCGCTGAGGCTAGGCCAAGGGATTGACCTTTTTCAACATTTTGGGCGGATTTTGCCCGGAAAAAGCGCTTGAAATTACAGATATGCGATACGTCACGAAATCGTGCTGAAATCGGCGATTTCGCGCGGCGTCGAAATGAAAATGGGCAGCCCTTCGCGGGCTGCCCGAAAGCTGTGCAACTTGTGGTCGGCTCAGAGCTTGTAGCTCACCGTTTTCACATCCGCGTCGGGCGCGGTTTTCTGGCTGCGGAAGCGCAGGCGGTTGAGCGCGCCGACATAGGCCTTCACGCTCGCGAGGATCGTGTCGGTATCCGACGCGGCCCCGGTGCCGATCCGCCCGTCTTCCTCGAGGCGGACCGAAACGGTCGCCTGTGCGTCGGTGCCTTCGGTCACGGCATGCACCTGATAGAGCTTCAGCTTCGCTTGCGTCGGGTAAATTTCCTTGACGCAGTTGAAGACCGCATCGACCGGGCCGTCGCCTTGGCACTTGCTGGATTTCTCCTCGCCATCAACGAGCATCTTCAGCTCGGCTTCCTGCCCGTCCGAGCCGCAGACGACGCGCAGCCATTTCACCTGCAGGTAGTCATCGGCCGTGTTCGCGGCGCTGTCGGTCATCAGCGCGATCAGGTCCTCGTCGTAGATTTCCTTCTTCCGGTCGGCCAGCGCCTTGAAGCGGACGAAGACGTCCTTGAGCTGGTTGTCGCCCAGCTCGTAGCCCAGATCCTTGAGCTTCGCGCGCAGCGCAGCGCGGCCCGAGTGTTTGCCCATCGCGATATTCGCCTCGTTGAGGCCGATATCGGCGGGCTTCATGATCTCGAAGGTCTCGACGTTCTTCAGCACGCCATCCTGGTGGATGCCGCTTTCGTGCAGGAAGGCGTTCTTGCCGACGATCGCCTTGTTGAACTGCACCGGGAAGCCTGAAACCTGCGCCACGCGGCGCGAGATGTTCATGATCTTCGTCGTGTCTATATGGGTCTGGTAGGGCATGATGTCCTGACGGACCTTCATCGCCATCACCACCTCTTCGAGCGCGGTGTTGCCCGCGCGCTCGCCCAGACCGTTTATCGTGCATTCGATCTGACGCGCGCCCGCATCGACCGCGGCCAGTGCGTTCGCCGTCGCCATGCCCAGATCGTTGTGGCAGTGGGTCGCGAAGATGATCTCGTCGGCGCCCGGCACACGCTCGAGCAGCATCCGGATCAGGTCCGCGGATTCGGTCGGCGCGGTATAGCCCACCGTATCGGGGATGTTGATCGTGGTGGCA
>NZ_DFRG01000043.1:1159-1376 GCF_002378135.1 Thioclava sp. UBA3469 | reverse complement strand
GGGGATGTTGATCGTGGTGGCACCCGCCTTGATCGCAATCTCGACGACGCGGCAGAGGTAGTCATGCTCGGTCCGGGTCGCATCCATCGGCGACCACTGCACGTTGTCGCACAGGTTGCGCGCGTGGCTGACGGTCTCGTGGATGACGTCGGCCATCTCGTCCATCGTCAGGTTCGGGATCGCGCGGTGCAGCGGCGAGGTGCCGATGAAGGTGTGG
>NZ_DFRG01000043.1:0-849 GCF_002378135.1 Thioclava sp. UBA3469 | reverse complement strand
CGAGGTGCCGATGAAGGTGTGGATGCGCGGCGATTTCGCGTGCTGCACGGCTTCCCAGCAGCGGTCGATATCGGGCAGCTTGGCGCGGGCCAGCCCGCAAATGGTCGAGAACTTGGCGCGTTTCGCTATATCGCTGACGGCTTCGAAATCGCCTTCCGAGGCGATGGGGAAGCCAGCCTCGATGATGTCGACGCCCATTTCGTCGAGCAGATCGGCGATCTCGAGCTTCTCGTCATGGGTCATCGTCGCGCCCGGCGATTGCTCGCCATCACGCAGGGTCGTGTCGAAAATCAGAACGCGGTTTTTGTCGATCATGGTCTGGGCCATCTGCTAGTCTCTTTCGTCTTGGCTCTTAGCGTTACTTGGTCCCGAAGGCCAGCATTGCGCGGTGGCTTTCGGAAGTTGTCCGGGCGCTGGTTACCCCTGAGCGTTCGCGCCCGAAGGCACGCTCAGAGGCTGCTAAGAAGAAGGAGACCACGGGGCATCGCGCCTTGGGCGAGAGCCCCGGCTGCGGTGAGTTGAATATGCTTAACCCGTGTCATGGGGGGCACTATAGGCGCCAAGCGATAAATGAAAAGCAAAAAAGGAACCGCTCGCGGCGGGGGCGCGTAGCCTTTGGGCGCATATGACGGAGGACAAGGTGGCGGGTCAGGCAATCGTGATCGGAGATACGGGCGGGATCGGTTCGGCGATCCGGGTCGAGCTGGAAGCGCGCGGCTACGCGGTGACGGGGTTGTCGCGGTCGCGCGATGGATTCGATGTGACGGATGAGCGTTCGGTCGAGGCGGGTTTGCGCGAGATCGAGGGGCCGGTCAATCTGATCTTCGTGGCCTCGGGCGCACTTGGCAC
>NZ_DFRG01000141.1:0-2528 GCF_002378135.1 Thioclava sp. UBA3469 | reverse complement strand
CGTGGCAGGGGCAGAACCAGCCGTGGTAGTCCCCGGAGCCGTTGCCGATCGGCACGCAGCCCAGGTGGGTGCACACGCCGATCATCACCAGCCATTCGCCTGCCTCGTCGAGGGTGCGGTTCTCGTCGGTCGCTTCGGCGCCCGGCTTGTTCGCGTTCTCGGCAGAGGTATCGACCAGATCGGAGAGCGGCACTTCACGCCCCAGTTCGATCTCTTCCTCGGTGCGGCGGCGGATGAAGACCGGCTTGCCGCGCCATTTCACCGTGAGCTGCGTGCCGGTCTCGACGCCCGAGATGTCGACATAGATCGACGAGAGCGCCTTGACGTCGGCCGAGGCATTCATCTGGTTCACCAGCGGCCAGACGGCTGCGCCGGTCACCACCGCGCCGGTGCCGGCGGTGGCGTAGTAGAGGAAATCCCTCCGGGTGCCTGCGTTATTATCTGCGTGGGACACGTTGTCTCTCCTTCCCGGGCCCGCGAGGGGGCCGATAGTGACGTGCCGGGGCACGTCGCGAGGTGCCGCCAAACATGGCCGCTCTCATACCAATCACGAATTTGTCAGTCCAGAACACATTCGCCTGAATTTGTGTTGAGGGGCAGTTAAATGTCGCTCTTGCAACAGATCACCCAAGGTCAATGGCCATGCGCATCGGCGAAGGGGGCCGCGCGAGAAGCTCGACGCACAAATACTGCTCCCTATTGGAGAAAAGCGATTCGTGGCCTTAAAAACATATAACAAATTCGCATTTTTGAAGATGAGCGGGCCCCACGCGGCGCCTATCGCACCCCGTATGGTGGCCCCTCAACATGTAGTATCCGCCGTCCTTCCATTCAGTCGGGCGCGAGCAGGTAGCCCAGTCCGCGCACCGTCTGCAGATAACGCGGCTCGCGGGGGTCGCGCTCGATCTTGCGGCGCAGGCGCGTGATCTGAACATCGACCGCCCGATCGCCGCCGCCTTCCTCGCCACTGCCGCGCTCGCGGCCCAGTTCCTCGATCAGTTCCGTGCGGCTGACCACGTCGCCCGCATGAGTCGCGAAGATGCGCATCAGCTGCACCTCGGTCGCGGTCAGCTTCACCAGCGCATCGCCATCCCACAGCTCGCCCCGCTCCTGATCGTATTTCAGGGGCCCCAGCGAGAGGTATTTCGGACCGCTCTCGGTCTCCTGCGGCACCCGGCGCAGGATCGCGTTGATCCGCAGCAGCAGTTCCTTCGGCTCGAACGGTTTCGCGAGATAGTCGTCGGCGCCCGCTTCCAGCCCCTCAATCCGCTCGCGTGTTTCGCCGCGCGCCGTCAGCAGCAGGATCGGCGTGGCGATCGATCTGGCGCGCAGATCGCGGGTCAGCGACAGCCCGTCCTCGCCCGGCATCATCACATCCATCACGATCAGGCTGAATTCCAGCCCCGACAGCAGCGACCGCGCATGGGCCGCGTCGCGCGCGGCAGTGACGAGAAAGCCGTGACGCTGCAGGAAGCTCTTCAGAAGCGTCCGGATGCGCTCGTCATCGTCGACGATAAGAAGATGAGGGTCGGCCGAGTAGGGCATCAATCGTCTTTCATCATTTGATAGAGCTTGTGCAAGTCGGGGCCCATCATCGCCTCGAGAACCTGCCGGAAGCCCGCCACCGCCTGCGGTCCCGCCGCGCGATAGGCAGAGCGCATCCGCCCCCGCTGCGCCTCCGACAGCGCGCGTTCCAGCGTCTCGCCTTCGGCGGTCAGATGCAACCGCCGCTCGCGCTTGTCGCGGGTGCCGACGCGGCTTTCCACCAACCCGTCCTCGATCAGCGTGCGCAGCACCCGGTTGAGCGACTGCTTGGTCACGCCCAGAACGGCGAGCAGCGTCGTCACGGTCAGCCCCGGCTGGCGGTTGATGAAATGCAGTGCGCGGTGATGTGCGCGCCCGTAGCCGTATTCTTCGAGCAGACGGTCAGGATCGGCGGTAAAGGCGCGATAGGCGAAGAACATCGCCTCGATGCCTTTGCGCAATTGCTCGTCCGTCAGAAAAAGAAGTGTCTCGCCCCCGGGGCTTCCGCTATCTGCCATATCGTCCCTCTCTTTTGCGTGACTTTATGTCAGCCTTGTTGACTATCCAAGACTCAACTGCTACCGCAGAGCAGTTTTGACGCAACAAAGTGTCCACTTCGGACGCAAGTTGCGCAATATTCGTAAAATGGCGTGACTGCAAGGAGAGTAAGATGTCGGGCTCGTATGACGATCGTGACGGCAAGATCTGGATGGATGGACAGCTTGTGGAGTGGCGCGACGCCAATGTCCACATCCTGACTCACGCGCTGCATTACGCGTCCTCCGTCTTCGAAGGCGAGCGTTGTTACAACGGCAAGATTTTCAAAGGCGAAGAGCATTCGGCCCGCCTGCGCAAATCGGCGCAACTGCTCGACATGGAAATCCCCTATTCGGTCGAGGAGATCGAAAAGGCCAAATACGACATGCTCAAGGCCAATGGCTGGACCGATGCCTATGTGCGTGCGGTGGCCTGGCGCGGCGCGGGCGAGGATATGGGCGTCTCGG
>NZ_DFRG01000181.1:0-6810 GCF_002378135.1 Thioclava sp. UBA3469 | reverse complement strand
CCCAGATGGATCATCTTGGTGCCGGTATCGGCCTGCTGCCAGTTATTCGCGATGGCGATCGAGTAGAACTCGCCCTGGCTTTCCTTGCCGCGCAGGATGCAGGACGGGTATTTCCACGTGATCGCGGAGCCGGTCTCGACCTGCGTCCACATCACCTTGGCGCGGTCGCCGCGGCAATCGGCGCGTTTGGTGACGAAGTTGTAGATGCCGCCCTTGCCGTCTTCATCGCCCGGGAACCAGTTCTGCACAGTGGAATATTTCACCTCGGCATCTTCCTCGACGATGATCTCGACCACGGCCGCGTGCAGCTGCGCAGTGTCACGCTTGGGCGCGGTGCAGCCTTCGAGATAGGACACGTAAGAGCCCTTGTCGGCGATGATCAGGGTGCGCTCGAACTGCCCGGTATTCTCCGCGTTGATGCGGAAATAGGTCGACAGTTCCATCGGGCAGCGCACGCCCGGCGGCACGTAGACGAAGGAGCCGTCCGAGAACACGGCCGAGTTCAGCGCGGCATAGAAGTTATCCGCCTGCGGCACGACCGAACCGAGATATTTCTTCACCAGCTCCGGGTGTTCCTGGATCGCTTCCGAGATCGAGCAGAAGATCACGCCCGCCTCGGCCAGCTTGTCCTTGAAGGTGGTGCCGACGGAGACGGAGTCGAACACTGCGTCCACCGCGATCTGGCGATCGTCGAGGTTGATATCTTCCGCGCCTTCGACACCCGCGAGGATCATCTGTTCCTTCAGCGGAATGCCGAGCTTCTCATAGGTCGCGAGCAGCTTGGGATCGACCTCGTCGAGCGATTTGGGCTTCTCGACCATGCTCTTCGGGCGCGCATAGTAATACTGGTCCTGAAAATCGATTTCCGGAACCTTCAGCAGCGCCCAGTTCGGCTTGGGCATATCTTCCCAACGCGAGAAGGCCTGCAGACGCCATTCGGTCATCCACTCGGGCTCTTTGTTTTTGTCAGAGATGAGGCGGACGATATCCGTATTCACGCCTTTGGGCGCGTATTCCATCTCGATATCGGTGTCCCAGCCGTATTTGTAGGTGCCCATATTCTGGACGGTCTCGACCGTCTCGCGATCGACGCCTTCACGTACTTCCACCTGATCAACGCCCGCCATATCCGGCTCTCCCATCTCTTACCCGCGCCGTGCGCGGTGTTTCGCTTCGCATTTCAGCCAGTGTTCGGCGAAACGCATGACATCTTCTTCGCGGCTCTGCGGCCCCAGCGAGACCCGCAAGGCCGATCCCGCCTCGGTTTCCGAAAAGCCCATCGCGACCAGCGCAGCAGAGCTTTTGACCTTCCCGCTCGAACAGGCGGAGCCTGCGGAAACCGCGAACCCGCCCAGGTCCATCTGCATCACCTGCGTCTCGCCCTTCCAGCCGGGCGTGATGAAGCAGGAGGTGTTCGGAAGCCTGTGCGATTCATTCCCGACAAAAATAGTCTCGCTTGCCCGATCCGCAATGGCGTTTTCTAGAATGTTTCTAAGTTTTTCGATCTCGCGCCAGATTCCGCCCTCAAGATCACGCGAGGCGGCTTCGGCTGCCGCACCGAAGCCCGCGATGCCGATCAGGTTCTCCGTGCCGGCCCGCCGACCCATCTCCTGACCACCACCTTTGAGCTGCGCCGCGATATCCGTGCCGCGCTTCACGATCAGCGCGCCAACGCCTTTCGGCCCGCCCAGCTTATGCGCCGAGACGATGCCGCAGGTGGTGCCGAGCCAGTTGAACGCAAAGGGGATCTTGCCGAAGCCTTGGGTGAGATCGCTCAGATACAGCCCCTCGAGCAGATCCTGCACGATGCCGGTCTCGGAATTGGCCAGCTGCAGGGCCGAGTTCGCGGGATCGGTGACGGTGATCCGCCCTGCCCGATCGACCGGCAGATCCTCGATGCACCAGCTGCGGATCGCGTCATGCTCGACGCCCGCGCAATGCACCTCGCGCCCCGCCAGCGCCAGCGCCGCCGCCTCGGTCGCGCCGGAGGTAAAGATTACATCCTGCCCCTCGGCCCCCAAAGCCGCCGCGACCTGAGCGCGCGCCCGCTCCATCAGCGCTTTCGCCGCGCGGCCCTCGGAATGGACCGAGGACGGGTTGCCCACCACATCCATCGCCTCGATCATCGCCTGACGGGCCTCTGCCCTCAGCGGCGTTGTCGCGTTCCAATCGAGATAGCTGCGCGCCATGATACGCTCCGCTTGGTTAAATGTCGGATACCTGCGGCGGGGATAGGGCAGCCGCGCCCCAGAAGAAAGGGCGTGCCTTCGACTTGGCAAAAATATCCCCCGCGGAGCGTCCGCGAGTGCCCCTCAAGCCCCGGCGGTCGAACTTACTCGTCGACGACCGAAAACAGGCTCGGCACGGCCGGACAGGGTTTCATGCGGTTCTTCACCACATCGTCCAGCGTCGTCTGGTGCAGGAAGACGAAGACCTGTGCCGACAGGCTCTCCCACAAACGGTTCGCCATCGACTGCGCCCGCGAGCCCGAAATCGCCCCTGACGCGCCAGCGCCGACATGCATCGCCGAGACGGTCTCGTCCACGGCCTCGAAAATCTCCGAGATGCGGATCTCCGACGGGCAGCGCGCCAGCCGGTAGCCGCCGCCCGGGCCGCGCACCGAATTCACCAGCCCCGCCCGGCGCAGCCGCACGAAGAGCTGCTCCAGATAGGGCAGCGAGATATCCTGACGCTCCGACAGCGCCGCCAGAGAGGTCCGGCTGCCTTCGCCCGCCAGCGCCAGATCAACCAGCGCGACCATCGCGTAACGGCCTTTCGTCGACAGTTTCATGCACCCTCCTCGGCCCGAGACCCATCCGAACCCGTATTTAGCCGAAAATCGGCCCGAAAACACCGCCCGCGCAGGAGTGAATCATTGCTAAAGCATTGACGCAAGCGCGAGGGCCGATTACCTCCACCAATGCCCGATCTCCCGGCATGGCGCCGGGGGAGGCTTTCTCCTAGGCCAGCCGCGCCGACCCGTCAAGAAAGGCAGGAGCGCAGGCGCCCAAGGAACCCAGAGCTGGCGCAATAAAAACGAGAGACGATGCCCGAAGTCATTTTTCCCGGTCCCGAAGGTCGCCTCGAGGGGCGCTACCACCCGCAGCCCGCACCCGACGCGCCGATCGCGATCATTCTGCACCCCGATCCGCAATTCGGCGGCACGATGAACAACCGCGTCGTCTACAACCTGCATTACGCCTTCTTCAAAATGGGCTTCACCGTTCTGCGCTTCAACTTCCGGGGCGTGGGCCGCAGCCAGGGCGAATACGATCAGGGCGTGGGCGAATTGTCCGATGCCGCCTCGGCGCTGGACTACCTGCAGACGATGAATCCCAATTCGAAGCATTGCTGGGTCGCGGGCCATTCCTTCGGCGCGTGGATCGGCATGCAGCTTCTGATGCGCCGTCCCGAGATCACCGGCTTCATCTCCGTTGCCCCGCCCGGCCCCTCGTCGCCCGGCCCCGGCAATTACGACTATTCCTTCCTCGCGCCCTGCCCGTCCTCGGGTCTGATCATCAACGGTACGAACGACCGGATCGCGCAGCCCAAAGAGACCGAACAACTGGTCTCCAAGCTGCAGGAGCAGAAGGGCATCACGATCACCCATGAGGTCATCGAAGGTGCGGATCACTTCTTCAAGAACGAAGAAGCCCATATGCAGCCGATGATCGACACGGTTCAGACCTATGTCCGCCGCCGCCTGACGGAGGGCACGCGCTAATGGCGCTGATCGACGAACTTGCTGAAAAGCTCGCCACCGACACGATGGAGGCGATGCGCAAATACGACGACGAACGCCTCTTCATGGAGGTGAGCAACTATATCGGCACGTCGTCGCCCTCGCTGCAGGAGGCCTATATCACGGCCTGTCGCCTGCATATGGCCGAGCAGCGTGGCCGCGAATTCTTCGAGCGCAAGCTGGTGGAACTGGAAAAGCGGGCGCAGGCAGCGGCGAAAACACCGGATTCCGGGACCGGGTCATGAGCCCGGGGGCCGCACGCGTCGTTTTCGCGGCAGCCCTCTCCCTCGCCCTGTCGCTGATCATCGCGACAGCCTTTCATGCAAGCCACATGATTTGCGACGGAGAGTGGGACGGCGCGTCGTCGCGCGGCGCGGCGCTGGTGATGGGCCTCGGCGAACTCCTCGCGAACCCGATGCATCTGATCCTCGTTGTGACCCCGCTCTGGCTGGGCTGGACCGGGTTGTTGCTCGCGGCCGCGAACCGCGCGATCCCGCCGGTTCTTGGGATGGGCATCGTCGTCTTTTCGATCCTCGCCACGGTCCTGTTCTACGCCTTCGCGGCGCCGAACCTCGACTGTTCCGGCTATACCGACCGCGCGATGAGCTGGCGCGCCGGCGGTCTCTTCGCCTTCGTGGCGCTGCTTCTGCTTCTGCCCCGGCTCTGGAGACGTACATGACCCGGCTCGATCAGCAATTCACCTTCCTCGCCGAAGCCGAGAAACTGAAATCGGTGACCCGCGCGACGCCGATCCACGACGCCTCGCGCCCCGAAAACTCGGGCGAGCATAGCTGGTCGCTCGCGCTCTATGCGCTGACGCTGGCCGAACAGGCACCCGAAGGCGTCTCGATCGACCGGGTGATCCGCATGCTGCTGCTGCACGATCTGGTCGAGATCGACGTAGGCGATGTGCCGATCCATTCCAAGGGCGGCACGGCACATGGCGCGGAAGACATCCTGAAAGCAGAAGCCGCCGCCGCCGAACGTATCTTTGGGTTGTTGCCCGGGGATCAGGGAGCGCAGATGCTGGCGCTCTGGCAGGAATTCGAGGCCAACGAGACCCCCGACGCGATCTTCGCGAAATCGCTCGACCGGGTGCAGCCTGTGCTGCTCAACCACCAGTCGGGCGGTGGGTCGTGGATCGATTACGATGTCAGCTTCACCCAACTCGAAGAGCGCATCGGCACCAAGATCGCCCGTGGCGCTCCGGCGGTCTGGGACTGGGTGCGCGCACGGGTCGAAGGCTGGTTCGCCGCACGCAGCTAAGCCACACTCGGCCCTTGCCCCCTATTCCGAGGCGTTCCTCCGGGATTTCGCGGAACCTCCGTATACAATCGCATACCGTCTAGCCAAGCGCATCTGAATCGGGTAAGAGGCAGCAAACCGAGGCTTCAACCGAAGAGGGCTGTGCCATGAGCGACAAGAACACTCCTGACATCATTTACACCAAGGTCGACGAGGCCCCGGAACTGGCGAGCGCATCGCTGCTGCCGATCGTGCGCAAATTCGCGCAAGCGGCCGGGATTTCGGTCGGCACCAAGGATATCTCGCTCGCGGGCCGTATCCTCGCCACCTTCCCCGAAGCGCTTACCGAAGAGCAGCGCCAGTCGGACGATCTGGCATGGCTCGGCGATTACGTAAAGACGCCGCAGGCCAACGTCATCAAGCTGCCGAACATCTCGGCCTCGGTGCCGCAGCTCGTCGCCGCCGTGCGCGAACTGCAGGGTCAGGGCTACGCCCTGCCCGACTACCCCGAAGAGCCGAAGACGGATGAGGAAAAAGCCGTCCGCGCGAAATACGACTCGATCAAGGGCTCGGCCGTGAACCCGGTGCTGCGCGAGGGCAACTCCGACCGCCGCGCCGCCGCTGCCGTGAAGAAATTCGCGCAGAACAACCCGCACCGCATGGGCGAGTGGACCGCCGACAGCAAGACCCGCGTGGCCACCATGTCGGAAGGCGATTTCTTCTCGAACGAACTCTCGGCGACCCTGCCGAAGGCATCCACCGCGAAGATCGTTCTGGAAGGCGCAGATGGCGAGACCGTTCTGAAGGACGGCGTGAGCTACCCCGAAGGCACCGTGGTCGACGCGACCTACATGTCCGCTGACAAGCTCGACGCGTTCCTCGCCGAGGAAATCAAGAAGACCAAGGACGAAGGCGTCCTGTTCTCGCTGCATATGAAAGCGACGATGATGAAGGTCTCCGACCCGATCATCTTCGGTCATGCGGTGAAGGAATGGCTCAAGCCGGTCTTCGAGAAATACGGCGACAAGATGAAGTCGCTCGGCGTCGATCCGGCTTCGGGCATGGGCGATCTGCTGGAGCGCGTCAAAGGCGAGCCGGAAATCCTCGCTGCGATCGAAGAGGTCCGCGACCAGCGCCCGCCGATGTATATGGTGAACTCGGACAAGGGCATCACCAACCTGCACGTGCCCTCCGATGTCATCATCGACGCCTCGATGCCCGCGCTGATCCGCGCCGGCGGCAAAGGCTGGGGCCCGGACAACAAGGAACACGACTGCGTCTGCGTGATCCCGGACAGCTCCTATGCGCCGGTCTACGATGCGACGATCGAGTATTTCAAAGCCAACGGCAAACTGAACCCCGCCACCGCCGGCACCGTTCAGAACATCGGCCTGATGGCGCAGAAAGCCGAGGAATACGGCTCGCACCCGACCACCTTCGAGATCCCGACCGACGGCACCGTGAAGATGGTGCTCGACGACGGCACCGTTCTGCATTCGCATGACGTGAAGAAGGGCGACATCTGGCGTTCGGCTTCGGCCCGCAAGGCGCCGATCGAAGACTGGGTGAACCTCGCCATCGACCGTCAGAAAGCAACCGGCTACCGCGCGATCTTCTGGCTCGACGCAAGCCGCGCCCACGATGCGGAGCTGATCTCCTTCGTGAAGCCGATCTTGGAGGCCAAAGGCGTGGCCGACAAGTTCGAGATCATGGCCCCGCGTGAGGCGACGATTGCCTCGCTCGAGACCATCACCAAGGGCGAGAACACGATCGCGATCACCGGCAACGTGCTGCGCGACTACCTGACCGACCTGTTCCCGATC
>NZ_DFRG01000113.1:0-4285 GCF_002378135.1 Thioclava sp. UBA3469 | reverse complement strand
ATGCCCCGGCGCGAAACGCTCGCCCAGACGCGCGCGCAACTCGGGCGTGGGGCCGGGGCCTGCGTCGCGCACCCAGAGCCGGGCGCGCCCGTCGCGCAGCTCCGCGCCGATGGTGACCGGGGCCTCGCCATGCGACAGCGCGTTGCCCAGCAGGTTCTTCGCGGCCTCCGACAGCGAGAGCTCATCGGCCAGCACGGGCACCTCCGCCTCGGCGATCTCCAGCCGAATTTCGCTCCCCGGCGCGAGGGCCGCATGATCGCCTTCCTCAAAGATGTCCAAGGCGATGTTGCGCAGATCGACCTGCTCGCGTCGCGCACTGTCGGCGCGGTGGATCACAAGCGCACGCGACAGCATCTGATCGAGCAAGCGGCTCAGCCGCACCGTGCCGGAATGCATCTTCGCGACGATCTGGTCGCGCCGGGCGGGATCGTCTTCCTCGGCGGCGAGGTCGGATTGCGCGCGCAGGGCGGCAACGGGGGTGCGCAGCTGATGCGCGGTGTCCGAGATCAGGCTTTTCATCGTGGCGAATTGCCGGTCCAGCCGCCCCATGAACCCGTTCGTCGCCTGCACCATCACATCGACCTCGCGCGGCACGGCGGCGCGGATCGGGGTCAGGTCCTGCGGATCGCGTTCCGAGATTCGATGGGCCAGCCGCTCCAGCGGGCGCAGCGCGCTATGCACGATGATGATCGCGAAGGCGAGCATGGCGATGCCGCCGACCGCCAGCCCGCCAAGCGCGTTGCGGGTGATGCTGAGCGCAAGCTGGGTGCGTGCCCGCAGGGTCTGGCCGACGACCACCTCCACCGTGCCGGAGAACTGGCGCTCCGCGAAGCGGCGCGTGACCCGGATGTAGCGCGCGGGCTCTCCCTTGAAGCGCGCGTCGTAAAGCTCCGAGTCCTGTGCGGTCGTGTCGGGGCGGGGCAGGTCCTCGTAGCCCGTCAGCACCGCGCCTTTCGGGCCGCTGACCTGATAGGCGATGCGGTCATCGGGGGCGAGGGCCAGCAGCTCAAACGCCGAGACCGGCAGATCGACGACCGGCGCGCCGTCGCGGATCGAGATCGAGGCGGCGATGTCATTGGCCGCGCCCACGAGCAGCCGGTCGAAGGCGTCACGGGCCGCGGCGCGCCCATAGGCGAAGGCCGCCAGCGCGAGGATCAACCCGCCGATAATCATCAGCCCCGACAGCCCGGTCACGAGCCGCGCGGTCAGCGAGCGCGTGGCGGAGATGCCGATCTCGCGGGAGCGCACGCCGTCAGACATCGCCATCGCGCGCCGCCAGACGGTAGCCGCGTCCGCGCAGGGTCTCGATCTCGACCCCGCTGCCCGCGATCTTCTTGCGCAGCCGCGCGATATAGAGCTCGATCGCATTGTCGCCCGGCACCGCGTCGTCGAAGGCGTATAGCCCCTCGTGCAGCCGATCCTTCGACATCACTTGCCCTGCATTGCGCATCAGCAGGCCCAGCAGCGCGAATTCGCGGCCCGTCAGTTTCAACGCCTGATCCCCGACCGTGGCGCTGCCCGCCGTCGCGTTATAGCGCAGATGGCCAAGTTCCAGATCGGCGGAGCGATCCGTCGTCTGCCGTCGCCCGATCGCATGAAGTCTTGCCTCCAACTCACGGTGATCAAAGGGTTTTACGAGATAGTCGTCGGCCCCGAGCTCGAAGGCGGAAATCTTGTCATCGACCGAGAATTGCGCTGTCAGCATCAGCACAGGCATCGTGGCGGCCTGCGCGCGCATCTCGCGCAGAAGGTCCGTGCCGCTGCCATCGGGCAGGTTGATGTCGAGGATCACCGCGTCATAGGCCTGCACCGCCAGAAAATCGCGCGCCTCGCCCACGGAGGCGGCGAGATCGCAGGCCATACCCGAGCGCGCAAGCCGACGTTGCGTGGCCTCGGCCAGCTCCTCGGCATCCTCCACTAGCAAGAGCCGCATTCTTCCTCCCTCATGCGCCTCTGAACCTGTGACAGGTTCGTGACAGGTTCAAGCGGTAAAACCCGGTCCATAGCCCGCTGCGGGAGGCAACGGGCGGACAGTGGAGGATATACCATGGCTTTTAAACTCATGCGCGCGGCGATTGCCGTCGCGGCACTCACCGTTGCGACCGGCGCTTCGGCGCAGGAATGTATCGCGCCCGCGAACCCCGGCGGCGGCTGGGACTTCACCTGCCGTCAGGTCGGCAAAACCATGCAGGATCTGGGCCTCATCGACTCGACCATGCAGGTCGTGAACCTCGCCGGTGGCGGCGGTGGCGTGGCCTTCGCCGAAGTGGTCAACAAGCGCAATGACGACGACAACCTGATCGTTGCGGCTTCTTCGGCCACCGCGACCCGTCTGGCGCAAGGCGCCTATCCGGGCAACTCGATGGATCAGGTCCGCTGGGTCGGCTCGATCGGCGCGGATTACGGCGTGATCGCCGTCGCAGCCGACAGCGACATCCAGACGCTTCCCGAACTGCTCGACAAGATCAAGGCCGATCCGAATTCGGTCTCCGTCGCGGGCGGCTCGGCTGTGGGCGGCTGGGATCACCTCAAGGTGCTGATCGCGGCCGACGCTTACGGCATCGATGATGTGCGCAAGGTCAAATACATCGCCTTCGACGGCGGCGGCGAAGCGGTCACCCAGCTTCTGGCGGGCTCCGTGCAGGCCTTCACCGGCGATCTGTCGGAAGCCAAGGGCTTCGTCGACTCCGGTGATATCCGCGTGATCGCGGTGCTGGCGCCCGAGCGTCTGGACGGCGAATTCTCGGAATTCCCGACCGCGAAAGAGCAGGGCGTGGACGCGATCGGCGCGAACTGGCGCGGCTTCTACGCTCCGGGCGGCATGTCCGACGAGGCTTACCAGATGTGGGTCGACAAGGTCGGCCAGCTCTACGCCTCCGACGAGTGGAAGCAGGTGATGGCGGCCAACGGTCTGGCCCCGCTCAATCTGCAGGGCGCTGAATTCGAGAGCTTCGTGCAGAACTCGGTCCAGCAGATTCAGGACATCTCGCGCCAGATCGGCATCATCAAGTAAGCGAGACAACCCATGCGCGCGGCGGGCTTTCGAGTGCCGCCGCGCCTTCATACCAAGGGAGGGGATCATGAGTGATCGCATCTTCGGCGCCGTCGGCCTGTGCCTCGCGCTGTTCTACGGCTGGGCGACGCTGCAAATCCAAGAAAGTTTCCTGTCGGATGCGGTGGGGCCGAAAACCTTCCCGCTGGTGATCGCGGTGATCCTCGGGCTGGCCTCGCTCGTGATCTTGCTGCGCCCCGATCCCGACCCGGTCTGGCCGAGCCTCGCGCGGCTCGCCGAAATCCTCGCCGCCGTTGTGGTGATGATCCTCTATGCCGAGTTCCTGCCCATCGTGGGCTTCCTGATCGCAACCGCTTTTGCCAGCGCCTACCTGACTTGGCGGTTGGGCACGGGACCGTTGCAATCCGTCGTCGTGGGCGTCGCCACCTCGATCGGTATCTACGTAATTTTCAAGCTGGTTCTGGGCCTCTCGCTCGCCAGCGGCCCCTTCGGCTTCTGAGGTGATATGATGGACACCTTAATGTCACTCGCAGACGGTTTTCATACCGCTCTGACCTTCGAGAACCTGCTGCTCGCGCTCTTGGGTACGTTCCTCGGCACCATGATGGGCGCGTTGCCCGGGCTCGGGCCGTCCAACGGCGTCGCGATCCTGATCCCGCTGGCCTTCACGCTGGGGCTGGGCGCTACCCCCTCGCTGATCCTGCTGACCTCGGTCTATTACGGGGCGATGTATGGCGGGCGGATCAGTTCGATCCTGCTGAACATCCCGGGCGACGAGCCCGCGATGATGACCTGTCTCGACGGCTACCCGATGGCCAAGAAAGGCCTTGCGGGCGAGGCGCTGTCTCTCTCGGGCATCGCAAGCTTCGTGGGTGCTTTCATCGCCACCTGGGGCCTGATCCTGCTGGCGCCGCAGCTGGTGAAATTCGCGCTGCTGTTCGGACCGGCGGAATATTTTGCGCTTTTCGCGCTCGCCTTCGCAACGCTGGGTGGGGTCTCCTCGACCAATCAGGCGAAATCGGCTTTCGCCGCGATGCTGGGCCTCGGCCTGTCGGTGATCGGTGTGGACACGCAGACCGGCGTGCCGCGTCTGACCTTTGGCGAGGTCCACCTCTATGACGGGCTCGATTTCCTCGTCGCCATCGTCGGCCTCTTCGCGCTGTCGGAAGTGTTCATCTTCCTCGAGCACCGCCACGGCTCGGCCACCGGCGCGGGCCACAAGGTCTCGGTCGGGCGCATCACGCCGCCGTGGAAGATGGTGAAAGAGACGAC
>NZ_DFRG01000237.1:0-7046 GCF_002378135.1 Thioclava sp. UBA3469 | reverse complement strand
TTCCCACCAGCCGGGGTAGTAGTAATAGGGCGCGACTTTGTAGAAGCCGAGCTTCTCGTCATCGTACGGGCCGACCCATTCGGTGGCGTCGATCGTGCCTTTCTCGAGCGACGGGTAGATGTCGCCACCCGCGATCTGCTGCGGAACCACACCGAGCTTCTCGACGACCTTGCCGCCGAAGCCGCCGATGCGCATTTTCACGCCCTTCATGTCTTCGACGGTATTGATTTCCTTACGGAACCAGCCGCCCATCTGGGCGCCGGTATTGCCGCAGGGGAAGGCCGTGATGTTGTAGTTCGCGTAGAACTCGTTCATCAGGTCGTTGCCGCCGCCATAGTAGAACCAGGCGTTCTGCATGCGCATGTTCAGGCCGAACGGCACTGCGGTCGCGAAGGCGAAGGTCGGATCTTTACCCCAGTAGTAGTAGGAGGCGGTGTGGCAGGCCTCGACGGTGCCGTTCGACACCGAGTCCATTGCCTGCAGGCCGGGGACGATTTCGCCCGCCGCGAAGACCTGAATGTTGAATTTCCCGTCGGTCATGCCCTTGACGTAATTCGCCATCGTCTCGGCGGCGCCGTAGATCGTGTCGAGCGATTTCGGGAAAGACGAGGTCATGCGCCACGTCACAGTAGGGGTTTCTTGCGCAATAGCCGGTGCGGCGAGCGCGCTACCTGCAGCTGCGGCTGCCCCGCCAAGCGCACCTTTGCGCAGGAAAGAACGACGATCCATATGGTTTCCTCCCAAGTCGTGGATGTCTGTCAATTTTTCTGACCACACCGCTCCATTATTAGCGTTCCCTCCGGTGTGGGCATTGCGGTCACAATACTTGACCGGTTCCGCGTGTAAACCGACCTGCAAGTAATTTTATGTCGCATATGGTCACAGTTTCGAAAGCTTGCTGCAGTGTGGCAATGCAGGCGCAGAATATCCGATGGGTATCTTCGGTCGTCAGGGCATAGAAAAAGCCCCGGCGCAGGTTGCGCCGGGGCTTCGGTTCGCTGGCTTGACCAGTTTGGGCGGCTTACAGCTCGCCTTTGTTGGCTTCGCTCATCATGAAGTAGTCGTAGTTGAACTCGGCCAGCTGTTCCCAGGTGAACCAGTCCTTGCGGAAGTCCTTGATCGAACCCCAGATCTTCGCGAATTCGGCGTTGTTCGCCTCCATCTCCGAATAGACCTCGTTGGCTGCCTTGAAGCAGGCCTGCATGATCTCGGGGGAGAAAGCGCGCAGCTGGGTGCCGTTGGCGACCAGCGTCTTGAGCGCCTTCGGGTTCTTCATGTCGTATTTCTGCAGCATGTCCGCATCGGCCGCTTGCGATGCGGTGTGCAGGAGCTGCTGGTACTGTTTCGGCAGGCTTTCCATCTTCTCTTTCGAGAACATGAAGTGGACCGTCGGGCCACCTTCCC
The DNA here is from genome assembly GCF_002378135.1 of Thioclava sp. UBA3469. Taxonomy (NCBI): domain Bacteria; kingdom Pseudomonadati; phylum Pseudomonadota; class Alphaproteobacteria; order Rhodobacterales; family Paracoccaceae; genus Thioclava; species Thioclava sp. UBA3469. The sequence goes on along the minus strand of NZ_DFRG01000237.1, from coordinate 5,642 downwards.
ACCAGCCGGGGTAGTAGTAGTAGGGCGCGACTTTGTAGAAGCCGAGCTTCTCGTCGTCATAGGGGCCGACCCATTCGGTCGCGTCGATCGTGCCTTTTTCCAGCGCCGGGTAGATGTCGCCGCCGGCGATCTGCTGCGGCACGAGGCCGAGCTTTTCCATCACCTTGCCCGCGAAGCCGCCGACACGCATCTTGAGACCCTTGAGGTCTTCGACCGTCGAGATCTCCTTACGGAACCAGCCGCCCATCTGTGCGCCGGTGTTGCCGCCCGGCAGACCGTAGAGGCCCTGCTTGCCGAGGAACTCGTTATAGAGCTCGATGCCGCCGCCGTGGTAGTGCCACGCGTTCATGCCGCGTGCGTTGAGCGAGAAGGGCACGGCCGCGCCAAGCGCCCAGGTCGGATCCTTGCCCCAGAAGTAGTAGCCGACGGTGTGGCAGGCTTCGACCGTGCCGTTCATCACCGCGTCGGCGACCTGAAGGCCGGGGACGATCTCGCCAGCCGCGAAGACCTGAATCTTGAAGTTACCGTCCGAGGCTTCCTCGACCATCTTCGACATCACTTCCGCGCCGCCATAGATCGTGTCGAGCGACTTCGGGAAGGACGAGGCGAGACGCCAGGTGATTTGCGGATTGCTTTGTGCGATCGCGGGGGCTGCCAGCGTGCTCGCGGCCGCGCTACCCAGCGCGGCTTTCGTCAGAAAGGAACGACGGTCCATTTAGGATCCTCCCATTATTGCTCCGTTGTGCGAGGCCGGTCCTCGCCGCCCGCCTCGTGTCCTCCGCGGCGGGTCTGTCGGGACCGTTTCACCACGGGCCGGGAGTGTCCAGAGTTCACGGGCCCGTAATCGTCGGAAGTCACGGAATAGTTTTGAAAAAATGAGTTGACAGATGGTGTCTGCCGAACGGTTGAGCAATTGCCTGCGAGAGTGACGTCCGTTGCTGGGTGTTGCTCAACTATTGCGTGTATCGGGGAGTTGAATCCGGGCGACCTGTTCCGCGATGGGCGGCACGGAAAGCGGATGAGTCTCCGTCTCGTGCGTGGCCGGATCGCCAAGATCGGTCCATTGACCGCCCTTGTAGATTTCGAGCGCGGAGAAGTTCGCCTTGTAGTTCATCTTCGGCGAGCCGGGCACCCAATAGCCGAGATAGACGTAGGGCAGGCCCACGCGTTGCGCGATCTCGACATGGTCGAGGATCAGGTAGGTGCCGAGGGAGTCGCGGATCCGCTCGGGCTCGTAGAAGGAATAGACCATCGACAGCCCGTCATCGAGCACATCGGTCAGGCAGGTCGCGATCAGGGCGCGCATGCTGTCTGGCGTGGCGGCGGTCTCGCGATATTCGATCACGCGCGACTTCACGGGCGTCTCCTCGATCATCGCGGCGAATTCGAAGATGTCCATGTCAGCCATGCCGCCATCGGCGTGGCGCGCATCGAGATAGCGGCGGAACAGTGCGAATTGCTCTTCCGTCGCCCAGGGCGAGGTCGCGGTACGCTTTAGGTCGCCGTTTTTCTTCAGCACCCGGCGCTGCGATTTCGACAGTTTGAAATCTGCGACCCGGATGCGGGCCGACAGGCAGGCGGTGCAATCTGCGCAGGAGGGCCGATAGAGCACATTCTGCGAGCGCCGAAAGCCTTGCCGCGACAGCGCATTGTTGAGCTTCTCGGCCGACTCCCCCTGCAATGCGGTGAACAATTTCCGCTCCGACCTGCCGTCCAGATAGGGGCAGGGCTGCGGCGCGGTTACGTAGAACTGCGGTGCAAGCGGAAGCGAATGGCGCATCAGTAGCCTCGTCGGGGAGGGGTCGCGGCAGGCTAGCAAAGGAGCGCGCACCCGCCAAGTGTTTCATGTTGATGACATAGAAAGCGCCCCGGTTACGTCAACCGGGGCGCCGAAATCGCATTGCGAACTGTCTATATGGTTAGGCTTTCGCGTCCTCGGAGGTGTCCTCCGACTGAGCCGCTTCCTTGGCGCGCTCTTCCATGTACTGGTCGAACTCTGCCTTGTCGCGGGCTTCGCGCAGACGGCCGAGGAACTCTTCGAATTCCTGCTGTTCGCGCTGCAGTCGGTCGAGCGTGTCGGCCTTGTAGGCGTCGAACGCCGCGTTGCCGGTCGAACGCGAGACATGGACGCCACCGACGCCAGAGCAACCGAAGCTGCGTTTTTGAACCGCCTGACCCGTGCGCCAGCGACGCCCGAAGCGGCCGGTGAACAGGATGAAAGCGAGAATGACGAGGCCGAGGGGGCCTGCGAAAATGAAACCGGCCACCATCAGCGCGATCCAGGCGCCGGGGCCGTTCCCATCCATCCAGTTAACGGCGCGGGTAAACCAGTTACCAACCGCGACGGGCATGGAGTTGGTGGAATAGGCGGACATTTGAACCTCCGGGTTGAGCATGTGAATTCCTTTCACATACCCAAGATCGGAAGTCAGGGCGGTTCTTGCAAGGGGGTATGTAAATGATTTTTACATTTTTCTCGCAAATCACCGGATTCACTTGGTTTTATTCGGTGAAATCGGCCTGTTTCGCGCCGCTGATCCGCTCCAGATCGGCCGGGGCGATGGCAAAAACATGCCGTGGTGTGCCTGCTGCAGCCCAGACGGTATCGAATTCGAGCAGCCGGGGGTCGAGGAAGGCCGTCACCGGGCCGACATGGCCAAGGGGCGCGACGCCGCCGATCGCGAAGCCCGTCTCCGCCCGGATCAGCGCCGCATCGGCCTTGCCCAAGGGCTGGCCCGCGACGGCGTCTGCCTTCTCGGCGCTCACCCGGTTGCCGCCTGCGGTGATGAACAGCACGACATGGCCGCTGTCTTCGCCGCGAAAGATGATGGATTTGGCGATCTGGTCGACCTCGCAGCCTACCGCCTGTGCGGCCATCTCGGCGGTGCGGGCCTCGCCCGGTTCGGTGATCTCGAACGGCACGCTTGCGGCTTCGAGGGCGGCATGGACGCGTTTGAGGGATTTGCTCATGGCGAGGCTCCGGAGGGTCTGAGGTCGGGCGCTGGCGCGCCGGGCGGGTGTAGTTATGGCCAGATGTCGCGCGACAGCAATCCCCATTGACCGGCCCGCTCGGCGGCGTAAGCATGGCGCCATGCCGTTTGCCTCGCGTCTCACCCGTTCGCCCCTGCCTTTCGAGCGCGACCGCGCCGCCGAAGCCGAAGAGCTGTTCTCCGATCTCGCGCCGGAGTTGCGCGAATTGCTCGGGGGCACGGCGGGTTGCAGTCCTTATCTTAAAGGCCTGATGGAGAAAGAGGCCGAGTGGCTGCGCCCCGCGATTTCGGGCAATCCCGAAGCCGCGCTGGCCGAAGAATTCGCGCGGATCACGCCCGTCAGCCTCGCCGATCTGCCGTCAGAGCTGCGTCGGGCGAAGCGTCGCGTCGCGTTGCTGGCCGGGTTGGCCGATCTGGGCGGCGTCTGGTGTCTCGAAGAAGTGACCGGCGCCTTGACGCGCCTTGCCGATATTGCGGTAGATCTCGCGATGAAGCGGCTGGTGGCCGAGGAAATCCGGCGCGGCAAGATCCCCGGTGCGACCAATGAGGATATAGAGAGTGCCGCCGGGATGGTCGCGCTCGCGATGGGCAAGATGGGGGCGGGAGAGCTGAACTACTCCTCCGATATCGACCTGATCTGCCTTTTCGATGAAAGCCGCTATGATCCCGACGATGCGATGGAGGCGCGCAGCGCGCTGATCCGGGCGACGCGCAAGATGGCGGCGATGCTCAACGACCGCACCGCCGAGGGCTATGTCTTTCGCACCGATCTGCGCCTGCGCCCCGATGCCGCCGTCACGCCGGTCTGTATCTCGATGGGCGCGGCCGAGCTTTATTACGAGGCCGAGGGCCGGACATGGGAGCGCGCGGCCTATATCAAGGCGCGGCCCTGCGCGGGCGACATCGCGGCGGGGGAGCAGTTCCTCGAACGGCTGCGGCCCTTCGTCTGGCGCAAGCACCTCGATTTCGCGGCCATTCAGGACGCCCACGACATGCGCCTGCGCATCCGCGAGCATAAGGGGCTGCACGGCCCGATCGAGGTTGCGGGCCACAATATCAAGCTCGGCCAAGGCGGCATTCGCGAGATCGAGTTCTTCACCCAGACCCGGCAATTGATCGCAGGCGGGCGCGACGAGAGCCTGCGCGACCGGACCACCGTGGGCGGGCTGCGCGCGCTCGCGGCGAAGACTTGGGTGCCCGAGGATGTGGCAGAGGAGTTGATCGATCATTACCGCGAGCATCGCGAGATCGAACACCGCCTGCAGATGGTGGGCGACGCCCAGACCCAGATCCTGCCCGGCACTGAAGAGGGGCTTGCGCGGATCGCCGCGATGATGGGCGAGGGGGATGTGGCGCGCTGGCGCGACCGGCTGCGCGACCGGCTGGAGCGGGTCGAAGGGCTGACGAATGAGTTCTTCGCCCCCGATGCCGCCGCCGAGCGTCCCGAGCTGAGCGAAGCCGCGCGCGAGATCGTCGAGGGCTGGACGGGCTATCCGGCGCTGCGATCCGAACGGGCGCGCGCGATCTTCAAGCGGCTGGAGCCGGAACTGCTCGACCGGATGCGCCGGGCGGCGAATATGGAGGAGGCGCTGACCCAGTTCGACGGCTTTCTCAAGGGGCTGCCTGCCGGGGTGCAGTTGTTCTCTCTCTTCGAGGCCAATCCGCAACTCGTCGATCTGATCGTCGACATCTGCGCCACGGCGCCGGGACTGGCGAGTTATCTCTCGCGCAATGCCGGGGTGCTCGACGCTGTTCTGGGCGGCTCGTTCTTCGCTCCTTGGCCGGGCAAACCGGCGCTGGAGGCCGATCTAACGCGGCTGCTGGAGCGGGCTGGCGATTACGAGGCCGCTTTGATCGCGGCGCGGCGCTGGGCGAAGGAATGGAAGTTCCGCGTGGGCGTTCACCACTTGCGCGGCCTCGTCGATGCGTCAGAGGCTGCGGGCCAATATGCCGATGTGGCGGGCGCGGTTCTCGGCGCGCTCTGGCCGGTCGTGCAGGGCGAATTCGCCCGCCGCTACGGGCCGTGCCCCGGCAAGGGCGCGGTGGTTCTGGGGATGGGCAGCCTTGGCGCAGAGCGCCTGAACGCGCAGTCCGATCTCGATCTGATCGTCATCTACGACGCGGACGGACAGGAATTTTCCGAAGGCAAGAAGCCCATTGCCTCAAGGGCTTACTACGCGAAGCTCACACAGGCCCTGATCACCGCGCTCAGCGCGCCGATGCCGGAAGGGATGCTCTACGAGGTCGATATGCGGCTGCGGCCTTCGGGGCGGCAAGGGCCCGTGGCGACCTCGGTGCAAAGCTTCGAAAGCTACCAGATGGAAGAGGCCTGGACCTGGGAGCATCTAGCGCTGACCCGGGCGCGGCCTGTCGCGGGATGCGCCGATCTGGCCGACCGGGTCGAGGCGATCCGCCTGAAGGTGCTGGAGGCGAAAGGCGGCGGAGACACGGTGCTCCACGAGCTGGCGCAGATGCGCGCCCGGATATTCGCGGCCAAGGCCCCCGATGGCGATTGGGAGGCGAAGGTTGGCCCCGGACGGCTGCAGGATATCGAGCTTCTGGCGCAAAGTTTCGCGCTTCGTGCGGGCGTCCCGGCGCGCAAGGTCGAGGCGCAGCTACGCGCAGGCCCGCGCGGCGGGTTCGTGACGCGCG
>NZ_DFRG01000213.1:6838-8742 GCF_002378135.1 Thioclava sp. UBA3469 | reverse complement strand
CGGCGGCGATGGCCTCGAGGGTGGTCTTGAGATAGGCGAAGGGCTCGACGCCGTTGATCTTTGCGGTCTCGATGAGCGACGCGATGCGTCCCCAAGCGCGCCCGCCTTCATCATGTCCGGCGAACAATGCGTTCTTCCTGTTCAGAGCGATGGGCCGGATCAAGTTCTCCACGCTGTTGGAGTCGATCTCCACCCGTCCATCGTGCAGGAAGGTCTGGAGCCCGTCCCAGTGCCGGTGGATGTAAGCGAGCTTCTCGCCCAGACGCGACTTGGCGGAGACACGCAGACTGTAGGGCGGCGCGAAGCGCTGCGCACTGAAAATTGGTTTTCTTCGAAAAAACCAGCACTCGGTGCCCATAAGATTGCGCACTGTTTGCGCAATAGTTTGCGCGCTTTTCCCATGACTTTGCGCTTTCAACCCGCATTCCCCAAGTAATCCGGTGATTTAGCTGTCTTGACTGTGAGTTTTTCGTTATGAATGATGGCGTTGATGGCTACAAAGGGCGCGGTTCATGGATCACCCGAAGGGTGCGGGCTTGCAGCGGGCAGATCGGGTGGATTTCGACCCTCGTGTACGGCTGGAATTCCGCGGCCCGCAGCTCAGTTCGGACGGCGGCCTTCTGGTGATGCGTGAACTGGATGCCGTGCTCGGGCTGTCGGGTCTTGCGTCTGCGGTACTGCGCGATAGCCGCACTGGCAAGAACACCGTCCACCGGCTTGACGGTCTGTTTCGGCAGTCGGTCTTCGGGCGGCTGGCCGGATACGAGGACGTCAACGACGCTGACCAGCTCGCGCTCGACCCCGTGATGCGGCAGGTCGTTGGAGGGCGCGCCGTCGACGCGCAAGCGGCCTCGTCCTCGCAGATGGGCCGGTTCGAGACCGAGACCCTGGCCTTGCCCGAGAACCGGGCGGCGCTGGCCGATCTGAACGGCCAATGGATCGACCGGTTTCACGACCGTAACGGTCTCAAGTATATCGTGCTGGACATGGACAGCTCGGTCAGCCCCACCCATGGCGATCAGGAGGGGTCCGCCTGGAACGGGCATTTCGATTGCACCTGCTATCACCCGAACTTCCTGTTCAACCAGTTCGGCATGCTGGAACGCTGCGCCCTGCGCAATGGCAACGTCCACAGCGCCGATGGCTGGAAGGATGTCCTCGATCCGGTCATCGCCCGCTACGCTGGGCGCAAGCTTGGTGGGCGCTTCTTCCGCGCCGACGCCGCCTATGCAATCCCCGCGATCTACGCCCGCCTTGAGGAGGCAGGGTATTTCTACGCCATTCGGCTACCCGCCAACGCTGTCCTGCGCGAGAAGATCGCGCATCGGCTGACCCGGCCCGTGGGGCGACCCTCCCAGACCAAGGTCAAGCGCTTCTTCGAGGATTTCGAGTATCAGGCGGCCTCCTGGGACAAGGAGCGTCGGGTGATCGCCAAGGTCGAGTGGCATCCGGGCGAGCTGTTCCCCCGGGTGGGCTTCATCGTCACCAATCTGCCGATGGAACCGGGCTGGATCGTGCGCTTCTACAACCAGCGCGGCACTGCCGAGCAGCACATCAAGGAGGGCAAATATGCCTTTCGCTGGACGCGGCTGTCATGCAAGCGGTTCCGCGACAACGAGGTGCGGCTGCAACTGCACGCGCTGGCCTACAACCTGGCGACCTTCCTGCGCTGCATCGAACTGCCCGAAGCCATGGCCGACTGGTCGCTGACCAGCCTGCAGCTCAAGCTGATCAAGATCGGGGCCCGCGTAGTGCGCCACGCCCGCGCCATCACCTTCCAGCTGGCCGAGGTGGCGGTCACCGGCCCGATGGTCCACACCATCCTCGCTGCGATCCGCCGCCTTCGGGCGCCTCCGTCATGCGCGTGACCGCGATCCAGGCCAAACAGAACGAAAGCGGCTCGG
>NZ_DFRG01000213.1:4583-6498 GCF_002378135.1 Thioclava sp. UBA3469 | reverse complement strand
GGCAGGTTCGTCCGCCGCGCTGAAAAACCCCGCCGCAGGGCCATGCAGGACGATGGAGGGCGGCTTGCCTCGCCGATTTCCAGACGTTTCCACGGTCAGACGCACCACCCGGGAAGGAAAACGCTTGATCGGCTGGCATCATCAGGCGAGCATGACGTCATTACGTAGGCCACTTGGGGAATGTCGGTTAGGGCGTGTGGAAAATCTTCTCGAAAAACCTGGGGCTCTTCCGCAAAGTCAACCCGAAGGTGCGCTGCGCCCGCCTTTATCCTGCCCGAAAACTGGCGGTATATTGGTGGGGAACTCCGAATGCCGCGCGTGCCAGAGGTGCGTTTCGCGGCGGGAAGTGTGCCGAAGTCAGGAAAGGGTTTCGTCCATGCACCGCGCCAGTCGTCCGTTCTTCCGTCCGCTCCTGGCGCTTGCCCTAATGGCGGCTGTCGTCGGGCAGGCGCCCGCCGTCCAAGCGCAAGGCAAGTTCGACGAGCTGCTGACCCGGCTCGGTCTCGCTAAGGACAATAGCGGGATCTACAGCTCCAACGGCCGGATCGAGGTGCAGACCGTCGATGTCGCGACCAAATATGCCGGCCGGATCGACAGTGTTCCGGCCGAGGAGGGGGAGCTCTTGACCGCGGGCCAGGTGGTGGCCCAGCTCGGCACTGCCGAGGCTGACGCCAAGCTCAACGCGGCCAAGGCGGCGGTGCTGCGGGCGCGGGCGGCCAAGGCGGTGGCCGAGGCCGCGCTGATGCAGGCCGAAAGCGGGCTTTCGGTCGCCCAGACCACCTATGAGCGCACCGTAAAGCTGCGCGATAGCGGCACCGCGCCGCAAAGCGCGCTCGATGACGCGACCAATGCGCTCAACAGCGCCAAGGCCTCGGTGGCGATGGCCAAGGCGCAGATCAGCGACGCGAGCGCGCTGATCGCGGCGGCCGAGGCCGACCAGCAGCAGGTGCAGATCGCGCTGGACGATCTGACGATCAAGGCGCCGATCCGTGGCCGCGTGCTCTACAAGCTGCACGAACCGGGCGAGGTGGTCGCCGCCGGCACGCCGATCGTCACCATGCTGAATCTCTCGAACGTCTACATGAACATCTATCTGCCGGCCAAGGTGGTGGGCACGCTCACCGTCGGCGACGAAGCGCGGCTGATCCTCGACCCGATCCCCGATTACGTGATCCCCGCGCGCATCACCTTCATCTCGCCTCAGTCGCAGTTCACGCCCAAGAGCGTCGAGACCCAGGAGCAGCGCGAGGAGCTGGTGTTCCGGGTCAAGCTCTCGGTGCCGCGTGCATTGCTCGAGAAGTTCGAGAAACAGATCAAGTCGGGGGTGCGGGGCATCGGTTATGTGCGCACCCGGCCGGACACACCGTGGCCTGCCAACCTGACGGTCAAGCTGCCCGGGTGATCGGCGATGGACCCCGTCGCCCGGCTCGAGAAACTGACGCATCGCTATGGCGCGACCCTGGCGCTGGAGGATGTCACACTCGACATTCCCGCAGGTCGCATGGTGGGGCTGATCGGCCCTGACGGGGTGGGCAAGTCCACCCTGCTGGGCCTTGTCGCCGGGGTGCGCCGGCTGCAGAGCGGCCGGGTCAGCGTGCTGGGCCATGACATGGGCTCGGCCCGCGCGCGCGGTGCGCTCGGGGCGCGGATCGCCTACATGCCGCAGGGGCTGGGGCGCAATCTTTATCCCAGCCTCAGCGTGCGCGAGAATCTGGATTTCTTCGGCCGGCTCTTCGGCCAGAAGGCGGGTGAACGGGCCGAGCGCATCGAGATGCTGCTTGAGGCGACCGGGCTCGCGCCGTTTCCGGACCGGCCTGCGGGCAAGCTGTCGGGCGGGATGAAGCAGAAGCTTTCGCTCTGTTCGGCGCTGATCCACGATCCCGACCTTCTGATCCTCGACGAGCCCACCACCGGG
>NZ_DFRG01000213.1:3402-4238 GCF_002378135.1 Thioclava sp. UBA3469 | reverse complement strand
GTTCTGGGATCTGATCGACCGCATTCGTGCCCAACTGGGCGACATGAGCGTGATGGTCGCGACCGCCTATATGGAAGAGGCCGAGCGCTTCGATTGGCTCGCCGCGATGAATGACGGCAAGGTGATCGCTGCCGGCGCGCCGGAGGAGCTGCGCGCGAAGACCGGCCGCGCCACCTTGGAAGAGGCCTTCGTGAGCCTCCTGCCCGAGGGCGAGGGGGAGGCGGGGGTCGAGCTGCGCCCCCGCACACCCGGGTCGGCCGATGCGCTGCCCGCGATCCGCGCCGAGGGGTTGACCAAGAAATTCGGCGATTTCACCGCAGTCGACAATGTCAGCTTTACCATCCCCGAGGGCGAGATCTTCGGCTTCCTCGGCTCGAACGGCTGCGGCAAGTCGACCACGATGAAGATGCTCACGGGCCTTCTCGATCCGACCGAGGGCCGCTCCGAGCTGTTCGGCGAGGCGCTGAAGGCCTCGGATATGAAGGTGCGCCACAATATCGGCTACATGTCGCAAAGCTTCTCGCTCTATGGCGAGCTGACGGTGCGCCAGAACCTGGATCTTCACGCCAAGCTTTACGAGATCCCTGCGGGCGAACGGCCTGGACGGGTGGCGGCGACGCTGCGCGAATTCGATCTCGACGAGGTCGCGGCGGCGATGCCCGACAGCCTGCCGCTGGGGATCCGCCAGCGCCTGCAACTGGCCGTGGCCACGCTGCACCGCCCGCGCATCCTGATCCTCGACGAGCCCACCTCGGGTGTCGACCCGCTGGCGCGCGATGCCTTCTGGCGCAAGCTGATCTCACTCTCGCGCGACGATGGCGTGACGATCTTCATCT
>NZ_DFRG01000213.1:1491-3096 GCF_002378135.1 Thioclava sp. UBA3469 | reverse complement strand
CGATGGCGTGACGATCTTCATCTCGACCCATTTCATGAATGAGGCCGAGCGCTGCGACCGCATTTCCCTGATGCACGCAGGTCGGGTGCTCGAGGTCGGCGCGCCGGCCGAGATCGTCGCGCGCCGCCATGCCGCCACGCTGGAAGAGGCCTTCATCGCCCGCCTCGAGGAGGAGACCCCGACCGAGGACACGGCGGACGGCGCGAAGACCGAGGCGGCCCCCGCGGCGACCAACGTGGCGGTCCGGGCCGATCCCAAGGGGCCGGCGGCCGAGGCGCTGACCCGGCTCTGGGCCTATAGCTGGCGCGAGACGCTGGAACTTTTCCGCGATCCGATCCGCATGTTCTTTGCCTTCGCGGGGCCGGTGATCCTGCTTCTGACCATGGGGTTCGGCATCTCCTTCGATGTCAACAAGCTGAGCTTTGCGGTCAACGATCAGGACCACACGCCCGCCAGCCGCCGCCTGATCGAGGCCTTCAGCTCGATCCCCCAATTCGACCGCAAGGCGGATTTCGCCTCGCCCGCCCAGCTCGACGCGCGCATGGGCACCGGGTCGCTCGCCCTGGCAATCGAGATCCCCGACGGCTTCGGCAAGGCGCTTCACAGCGGCGATACGGTGCCCGAGGTCTCGGTCTGGGTCGATGGCTCGATGCCGTTCAGGGCCGAGACCGCGCGCGGCTATGCGCTGGGCGTGTTGACCCGTTTCGCCAAGGAGATGACGCCGAAGACCGGAGCGAACACGCCTGGCTCGCTCGATATCGAGACGCGCTATCTCTACAATCAGGCCTTCAAGAGCGCCTATGCGATGGTGCCCTCGATGCTCATGCTGATCCTGATGCTGATCCCGGCGATCATGTCGGCAATCTCGGTCGTGCGCGAGAAAGAGACCGGGACGATCGCCAATTTCCGCTCGACCCCGGTCCGGCGGATCGAGTTCCTGATCGGCAAGCAGATCCCCTACGCGGTGATCGCTTGGGTCGACTTCTGGATCCTCGTGGCCCTGGGCTTCGTGGTTTTCCACATGCCGCTCAGCGGCAGCCTGCCGGGGCTGGGACTGGCGGCAGTGTTCTACGTTATCGCGACCACGGGGTTCGGCCAGCTCATATCCTCGTTCACGCGCACTCAGGTCTCGGCGGTGTTCGCCACCGCGGTGCTGTCGATCATCCCCACGGTGAACTTCTCGGGGCTGGTGGTGCCGGTCTCGGTCTTGGGCACGGCCGGGCGGGTGCTGGGCGAATCCTTCCCGGGGGCATGGTTCCAGCCGGTCTCGGTCGGGACCTTCCTCAAGGGGTTCGGGCTGGGGCAGATGGTGCCGAACATCCTGATGCTCGGCTTCTTCTGCCTGCTCTATCTCGTCGTCGCGATCCTCGCGACCCGCAAGCAGGAGGCCTGAAATGCTGCAAAGCCTCTTCAACATCGCCCGGCTTACGGTCAAGGAGCTGCGCGCGATCCGCGGCGACAAGGTGATGCTGATCCTCATCCTCTATGTCTTCACCGCCGCGGTCTGGCTGGTGTCGCAGGCGGCCTCGACCGAGGTCCACGACCTTTCGGTCGCGGTGGTGGACGAGGATCACAGCCAGCTTTCGCGGCGCCTGATCGACGCGA
>NZ_DFRG01000213.1:0-1180 GCF_002378135.1 Thioclava sp. UBA3469 | reverse complement strand
GGCGCCTGATCGACGCGATCCGCGAGCCGCTGTTCGAGCCCCCGGTGCTCTTGTCGCCGGCCGCCGCCGCCAAGGCCCAGCTCGACGGCAAATATGTCTTCGTGGTCACCATCCCGCCGGGGCTGGAGCATGACATGCGCGCGGGGCAGGGGGGCACGGTGCTGATCCTTTCCGACGCGACCGCGGTCGCCTTCGCGGGCAACGGCGCGACCTACCTGACCCAAGTGCTGGCCCAGGCGGCCGAGAATTACCTCGCCCCGGGCGAGCCCGGCTCGGACCGCGTCGACGTGGTGTTCCGCAACCGTTTCAACCCCAACCTCACCGCGCGCTGGTTCAGCTCGGTCATGCAGTTGATGAACAACGTCACCGTCCTGATGCTGATCCTTTCCGGCGCCTCGCTGATCCGCGAACGCGAGCGCGGCACGATCGAGCATGTCCTCGTCATGCCGGTGCGGCCGCACGAGATCGTGCTGTCGAAGATCTTCGCCACCGGGATGGTGGTGCTCTTCGCCTCGGTGCTGAGCCTCGTCGTGGTGGTCGAATGGGCGATGGGGGTGCCGGTCGCGGGGTCGCTCGCGCTTTATATCTTCGGCGCGGCGCTCTACGTGATCGCGGTGGGCTCGATCGGGCTGATGCTGGCCAGCTTCACCCGCAACATGGGGCAATACGGGCTGCTGGCGATCCCGGTGATCATCATCATGTTCCTGCTGTCAGGGGGAATGACGCCGCTCGAATCAATGCCGGAATGGCTGCAATGGACGATGCGTCTGATCAGCCCGGCGCCGCATTTCGTGGCTTTCGCGCAATCGGTCCTTTACCGCGGCTCGGGGCTCACGCTGGTTGCCGGCGATCTTGTCGCCATCGTGGTGATGTCGGCGGTGGCGCTGACGCTGGTGCTGATCCGCTTCCGCAAGGTGCTGGGGAGCTAGGCGAACGCCCGCCCCCCTTCTCCTGCCTGGCTCAGTTGTGGACGACCTCGGGGCCCATCATCGAATTGGGCAGCCAGGTCGAGAGCGAGGGCACATAGGTCACCAGGATCAGGAAGAGGAAGAGCACGCCAAGGAAGGGCAGGGCGGCCTTGACCACCCGCATCATCGGCATCCCCGCCACGCCCGAGGTAACGAAGAGGTTGAGCCCCACAGGCGGGGTGATCATCCCGATTTCCATGTTCACCACCATG
>NZ_DFRG01000015.1:0-9214 GCF_002378135.1 Thioclava sp. UBA3469 | reverse complement strand
CGCGAACGGAATGGCTAATTTCCTCGCTGTATCGCGAACACACCGCACAGGGAGTGCGGTTACAGGAGATAGACCATGATCGACACCAAACTCGCCCCTTACGGCATCCTCGTCCTGCGCCTTCTGACCGGCGCTCTGTTCCTCGTCCACGGGCTGACGAAGCTGTTCGTCTTCACCCCGGCCGGCACGATGGGCTTCTTTGAATCGCTGGGCCTGCCCGGTTGGCTCGGCATCCTGACGATGGCGGCGGAAATTCTCGGCGGTATCGCCTTGATCACCGGCATCTATGCGCGGATCGTATCCTTCGGGCTCGGGTTCATCCTGCTCGGCGCGGCCTTCACTGCACACTGGGGCAACGGCTTCGGCTTCTCGAACCAGGGCGGTGGCTGGGAATACCCGGTGATGTGGGCCATCGTGCAATTCGCGCTCGCGGCTCTGGGTGACGGCCTTTATGCGCTGCGCCCGACCAAACTGAAGTGACAGGAGGAGACGATGGCTACCAGTGACGCAAATGTTGAAATCGGCCATGTGACCCTCGTGGTCCATGACCTCCCGGCGGTGGGCGCGTTCTACGAGAGCGTGCTCGGGTTGGAGCGGATCTCGGGCGACGCAACCGAGGCGCGCTACGGCGTCGACGGCAAGGTGCTTGTGATCCTCAAGGCCGACGCATCGGCGCGCAAATCGAGCCGGTCGGAAGCGGGGCTGTTTCACACTGCCTTCCTGCTGCCCGAGCGGGCCGATCTGGGTGCCTGGTTGACCCGCGCCGCCGAGACCGGCATCCGGCTCGACGGGGCGTCCGATCACCTCGTGAGCGAGGCGGTCTACCTGCACGACCCCGAGGGCAACGGCATCGAGATCTACCGGGACCGCGCCCGCGAGGACTGGCCGCGCAAGGATGGGATGATCGCGATGGTGACCGATCCGATCGACCTGCGCGACGTGATGGTAGAGGCCCGTGGCCCGTGGCGCGGTGCGCCGAAAGGCACGGTGATCGGCCACGTTCACCTTCAGGTGGGCGCGCTCGATCCGGCGGAGCCGTTCTACGCCGAGACGCTCGGCGCGGATGTGATGGCCCGCTATCCGGGGGCGAATTTCCACGGCTGGGGCGGCTATCACCACCACCTCGCCACCAATGTCTGGAATAGCCGCGGCGCCAAGGAACGTCACCAGCCCGCGACCGGTCTGGTCGAGGTGGGGCTGAAGGCCCATGCAGAACCGCTCGCCGCCTTCCGCGAAGCCTATGGTGACAGCGTGGCCGACCCGTGGGGCACGCGCTTCACTTGGTCCGCGAAGTGATCGTGAGATAAGAGAAAGGCGCCGGGCGGACTATAGAAGATCTCGCCCGGTGCGCGGCGAAGCCGCAGGGCGCGCGCCTGCCCGTTCCGGCGGGCTGGCGCATCGTCACCCGCGCGCAACGCTCCCGCTTCGGAGGGGTTTAGCTGGCATTAAACGCTGCCGCTCAAAGCGTCCGAGCGCCACCCCACGGGCAGGCGTGCGGTGACGACATAAGAGAAAGGCGCCCGCGATGGGCGCCTTTTTCACTTACAGGATGTGGTTCACATGGCCCATCTTGCGGCCCGGCTTCACCTCGGCCTTGCCGTAGAGATGCACCTGATACCGCGCGAGCTTCGCCAGTCCCGGCACCCGGTCCATGTCGTCGCCGATCAGGTTCTCCATCTCGACATCGCAATGGCGCGAGCCGTCGCCCAGCGGCCAGCCGGTCACCGCGCGGATATGCTGCTCGAACTGATCGACCGCGCAGCCCGCCTGCGTCCAGTGGCCGGAATTATGCACGCGCGGGGCGATCTCATTCACGATCAGCGCGTCGCGGGTGACGAACAGCTCGACCCCCATCACGCCGACATAATCGAGCTTGTTCAGGATCTTGGCCGCCAGCAGAACCGCATCGGTGCGCTGGTTGTCGGTGATCGCGGCGGGGACCAGCGTGGTGCGCAGGATGCCGCCCTCATGCTTGTTCTGGCCCGGATCGTAGCAGGAGATCGCGCCATCCTCGGCGCGCGCGCCGATCACGGAGATCTCCTTGAAGAACTCCACGAAGCCTTCGAGGATCGCGGGCGCGCCCTTCATGTCCTCCAGCGCGGCGGCGGCCTCTTCGGGCGCGTTGATCACAACCTGACCCTTGCCGTCATAGCCGAAACGGCGGGTCTTCAGGATCGCGGGGCAGCCGATTTCGGCAATTGCCTCCTGCAGGTCCTCGATATCGTCCACGGCGGCGAAAGGCGCGGTGGCGAGGCCCAGATCGTTGAGGAAGGCTTTCTCGACCAGACGGTCCTGACTGACCGCGAGCGCCTTGCGGTTCGGGCGGATCGGCTTGAGGCTTTCCAGCAGATCGAGCGCCGAGGTCGGCACGTTCTCGAATTCATAGGTGATGACGTCCACAGCCTCGGCGAAGGCGCGCAGCGCGGCCTCGTCCTCATAGGGCGCGGTGGTCACCGCATGGGCCACGTCGCCTGCGGGCGGGTTCGCGCCCGGCTCGAAGATATGGGTCTTGTAGCCCAGACGCGAGGCCGCGACCGAGAGCATCCGGCCCAGCTGACCGCCGCCGAGGATGCCGATCACCGATCCATAGGGCAGGGGCTCACTCATCTTCCGGCTCCTCCTTGATCGAGGCCGAGAGCTTCTCGCGCCAGTCGTCGAGCCGCTTAGCGAGAGCCTCGTCCGACACGGCCAAGATCCCCGCCGCCATCAGACCGGCATTAGCCGCGCCCGCAGCCCCGATCGCCATGGTCGCGACCGGGAAGCCCTTGGGCATCTGAACGATGGAATAAAGGCTGTCGACGCCCGAGAGCGCCCGGGTCTGCACCGGCACGCCGATCACCGGAACGCGGGTCTTCGAGGCCATCATGCCCGGCAGGTGCGCCGCACCGCCAGCGCCTGCGATGATGACGTGCAGCCCACGCTCCACGGCCGTCTTGCCATAGGACCAGAGCCTGTCGGGAGTGCGATGGGCCGAGACGATCTTCGCCTCGTATTCCACACCGAGTTCGTCGAGAATTTCCGCCGCCTCTTTCATCGTGGACCAGTCGGACTGGCTGCCCATGATGATTCCCACTTTCACGCTCATGACGCCCCCTTTGCAGATGGAGCGCGCACTATAGGAATCTGTGCCGTCGCGGCAAGCCCCGGAGGCGCGCAGGCGCCGATCGGATTGGTTGGAGGTCAGGTTCAGGCGATGATGTCGGGGGTGAGCTGGTCTTCGATCCGCGCGATCTCGTCCTTCAGAGCCAGCTTTTGCTTTTTCAGCCGCACAAGGCGCAGCTGATCGGAATGCACCGCCTGCGTGAGCGCCAGGATCGCCTCGTCCAGATCGCGGTGTTCGCGGCGCAGCACTTCCAGTTTTACCCGCAGCACTTCTTCATGATCCATCTCGAGATGGGCGTTCATATCCGTATCGTCCGGTTCTGGTTGCGCAAAATATCATCCGCCCGACTCGGCCAAGGCGGTCAGGTGGGAGGGTCAATATAACAGGTTTCGAACGGGTTAGGAGAAAATTTGCCGTCAGCGTAAATGGTCGGCGGGGTCTTGCAGGGGGCTTCCACGCCGCCCATATTTGATAAGTGGGCTGCCGAAGATCGGGGCCCGAACTTGCAACGTCGCTTGATCAAGGGCTTGCCGAATGACGAAACTGAGTTTTGGCGCACATCCCTACCTGCTGGGCTTCGACCAGCTGGAACGGCTGGTGGAACGCACCGCCAAGGGATCGGATGCCTATCCGCCGTATAACATCGAACAACGCGGCGAGGATGCGTTCCGCATCACGCTCGCAGTGGCAGGCTTCCGCGAGGAAGACCTCGCGATCACGCTCGAAGACCGGGCTTTGGTGATCCGCGGCCGTCAAAGCGAAGAGGACAGCGAACGCCTGTTCCTACATCGCGGGATCGCCGCACGGGCCTTTCAGCGCAGCTTCGTGCTCGCAGAAGGGGTCGAGGTCGCAGCCGCGACGATCGAGAACGGTCTACTACATGTCGATCTGAACCGGGCCCCGCCCGAGACGATCGTGCAGACCATCCCGATCGAGCGGAAATGAACAGGCAGGAAAGGAAACGCGCAATGAATACGGAATATGATTTCGGCGATAATGCCGAGCATCCCATCGTCTATGTCCGCGAAGTCGCGGTCGTCGATCTGCCCGAGGAAATCCGGGCCGAGCTGGACGATGTCGATCACCTCTATGCGGTGCATGACAGCGATGGCGAACGGCTCGCGCTGGTGAAGGACCGCAAGCTGGCCTTCTCGCTGGCCCGGCAGAACGATCTGGACCCGGTCTCGGTCCATTGATCGGCTGAAAGGACGCGAAAGGCGCCCGGGGGATCACCCTCGCGGCGCCTTTTTCATTTCCAGATGCGAGATCGCGAAAGAGGCCGCGACGCATCCGGTAAACAGGTACAGCCCCCAGGCCGTCTCGAGCCGCCCGACGCCCACGCCCTTCGCCACCACGATATAGATCGCGATCAGGAAGATGTCGGCCATCGCCAGCTTGCCGAGGATATTGAGCGCGGGCAGCAGGCGCGGCGCGGCCAGATCGAACTGGATCAGCGCGACGCCGATCACCTTCAGATAGGGGGCAAAGAGCGCGAGGAAGCTGACGAGTAGGGCGAGGAACACATCGGTCCGCCACAACGTCTGCAACCCACTGAGCACCGAAATCTCCTCCAGCCCGAAGAAGGGCAACAGCCCCGCGCGCAGAAGCGGCGCGGCCCAGGCGAGGGGGAAGAGTAGCAAGAGCGCCAGATTGGCGTATTTCAGCATCGGCCGGCGCTCACCCCAAGGGGCGCTCAGGCCCCGTTACGACTTGGATTCTTTCTTCGCGATCGGCACCACGTTGGGCTGCGGGCCGTCTTCGATTTCGTAGCCCAGCAGCGGCAGGATGTCACGCAGGTCGCGCTCCAGCAGGCTGAACTCGGCACTGACCTCGCGCTCTTCGGTCTCGACATCGGTCAGCCATTCGCGCAGCTCCGAGCAGGTCCGGCGGGCGACAGAAATCTGATCGCTCAGAGTCTCGGCCTCTTGTTGGCGCTGTTCGAGGAAGGCGCGGGCGCGTTTGACTTTCTCGGCGGAATAGACCTCAGCGAGATCGCGCGACTGCAGGCTCATCTGCGCGGCCAGTTCCAGCAGTTCCGGCTCCAGCCCGCCCAGATCGGGATGCTGGCGCAGATGGGTGATCCGCTCGCGTACGGCGTCGAATTCACCCGAGAGTGCGAAGACGCCCGCGCGGTCGGAGTCGTGGGCGCTGCGATAGGCGCGGGCCACGTCATCCATGCCGACATGAAAGCGGCGGTGGCTGCCTTCGAGCTTGGACACGCGCGAACAGGAGGGCAGATAAAGCAGCAGGATCAGTGCCAGCAAGGCCGCGCCCACCTGCAGCCAGACACCGAAATCGGGCAGGGCGGTTTCGCCGAATTGCGCCTCGAGGCTGAGCCACGGCATCAACCCGAGCGAGGCTGCCGCGACCGCGCCGATGGCGGCGAGTGCGGTGACTGCGACAGTGACGGTGAGTGTTTGGCCAATCGCCGCGTTGAAACGGTCTAGATTGGCGCTTCCTACCTGTTCGGTTTGCATGATGTGACCTCCCCCCTGTTCCCATATTGAAGATAGCGGCCAGTTCCGGTCCGAGATTGAGTCTCGTTGGTGGATCAAGCACTTGGGGAGAATGCGCGGAAATTCGCTTGGTTCCGCAGCCTGTGTGTTAACGAAGCGTTTCGATCGGTCCTTCGGCGCGTCCGTGGATGAACTGCTGGACGTAAGGGTCTGAAGTTTCGTCCATTTCCGCGATCGGACCTTCCCAGCGAATTTTGCCCGCGTGAAGCATCGCAACGCGGTCGGCAATCGCCCGGACCGAGGACATGTCATGGGTGATCGTCATCGCGGTCGCGCCCATCTCGGTAACGATCTCTCGGATCAGCTCGTTAATGACGCCGGCCATGATCGGGTCGAGCCCGGTCGTGGGTTCGTCGAAGAAGATGATCTCGGGCTCGGCGGCGATGGCACGGGCAAGGCCCACGCGTTTCTGCATCCCGCCCGACAGTTCCGCCGGGAACAGGTCGGCCACATCCGGCGACAGGCCCACGCGGCGCAGCTTCTCCACCGCGATCTCGCGTGCCTCCGCCTTGGGCCGCTTCAGCGCGCCGCGCAGCAGGCGGAAGGCCACGTTCTCCCAGACCGAGAAGCTGTCGAACAGCGCGCCACCCTGAAACAGCATCCCGAAGCGGGCGAGGAACGCGTCGCGCTCGCCCTCATGCACGTCGATCCCGTCGAGGGTGATCTTGCCGCCATCGGGCTCGATCAGCCCGAGGATGCATTTCAGCAGCACCGATTTGCCGGTGCCCGAGCCGCCGATGATGACGGTGGATTGCCCCGTCGGCACCACCAGATCGACGCCGCGCAGGACGTGTTTCGATCCGAAACTCCGGGTTATGGCGTCGAGGGTGATCATGCCGAGAAGAAGGCCTCCGTCAGCACGTAATTCGCGGCGAGGATCGCGACCGAGGCGGCGACCACCGCGGATTTCGTGGCCCGGCCCACGCCCTGCGCGCCGCGGCCCGAATTCATCCCGTGATAGCAGCCCATCGTGGCCACGATGAAGCCGAAGGCCGCGCCCTTCACGAGGCCCGATCCCACGTCCCAGAATTCAAGGAAGTCCCATGTGTTCTTGAGATAGGTGGCCGAGTTGAAGCCGAGGCGGTTCACGCCGACCATCCAGCCGCCCATGATCCCGATCACGTCGCCCACGCCCACGAGCATCGGCACGCAAAGCGTCGCGGCCAGCACGCGCGGCACGGTGAGATATTTCATCGGATTGGTCGAGAGCGTGGTGAGCGCGTCGATCTGCTCGGTCACTTTCATCGTGCCGATCTCGGCGGCGATGCTTGAGGCCACCCGCGCGGCGACCATCAACCCGCCCAGAACCGGGCCCAGCTCGCGCACCATGCCGATCGCGGTGATCGAGGGCACGACCTGTTCGGCCGAGAAGCGCGCGCCGCCCGCGTAGATCTGCAGCGCCAGCGCAGCGCCGGTGAACAGCGCCGTCATCCCCACGACCGGCAGCGACAGCCAGCCGATATTGAGGCACGCGAGCCAGAATTCGCGCAGGTAGAAGGGCGGACGCAGCAGGTGGCTCAGCGTCTCGCCCACAAAGAGCGACAGCCGCCCCGTCGCCGCCATCAGCGCAAGCGTGGCCCGCCCCAGCGCGGCCAGCGGTCGGCTGAGCGCCGCTGCATTCATGCGGTGGGCTCCGCGTAATTCCGGGCGTAGCGGGGACCGAGCGAAGTCAGGATCTCATAGCCAATCGTGCCCGCCAGATCGGCCAGCGTATCGACGCCCTGATGAGGCCCCAGCAGATCGAGCGTGTCGGGCACCGTATCGAGATCGGTCACATCCACCGTCAGCAGGTCCATCGAGACACGGCCCCGCAGCGGACAGGGCGTATCGCCCGCGTAAAGCGCGGTGATGTTCGACAGCACGCGGTGGATCCCGTCGGCATAGCCCGCCGAGAGCGTGGCGATCTTCGTCTCGCGCTCGGCGGTCCAAGTGTTGCCGTAACCCACGGTCTCGCCGGGCTGGACCACGCGGGTCTGGATTACCGGCAGCGACAGGGTCGCGACGTGGCGTGCGTCGTCAAAGGGGCGCCCGCCATAGAGCCCAATGCCGGGCCGCGTCACGTCGAAATGATAGTCCGGGCCCAGCAGGATACCGCCCGTCGCCGAGAGCGAGCGGCTCAGCCCCATGCCGTCGGTCATCCGTTTGAATTCGGTCAGCTGCTTGGCGTTCATCTCGTGCTCGGGCTCGTCGGAACAGGCGAGGTGGCTCATCACCAGCTCGATCCCGCGCTCCATCAGCTGCGGGGCGGTGGCCTGCCACTCGGCTGCCTCCATCCCGAGCCGGTTCATCCCGGTATCGAGCTGCACGCCCACGGGGCTGTCGGGGATCGCCTGCAGATGCCGCTGCGCCTGTTCGGCCGAGTTCAGCATCGGGATCAGCCGCGCGTCGCGCAGGAAGCCCGCATCGCCCGCCATATGACCGCCGAGGATGTAGATCCGTGCGTCCTCGCCCAGATGCGGGCGCAGCCTTGCGCCTTCCTCGGCCAGCGCGACGAAGAAGTCCCGCGTACCGGCCTGATACAAAGCCGGGGCCACGCGCCCTGCGCCCAAGCCGTAGCTGTCGGCTTTCACCACCGCCGCGGTGCGCGTCGCCGCGCCCGATTGCGCATCGAGAGCGCGCCAATTGCTGACCACTGCGTCGAGGTCGATATGAAGATTTGCCTGTGCCATGGCCCCTTTTTCTGCGCACACGCCCTCAGGTCAAGGGCAATCCGCGCAAGCCGCGCGCATGGCTGCGTTTCAGGGAAAGCTGCGCCCGTCTTCCAGCCGCGCAAGGATGGCCTCCGGCCCGCCCTGATGCGCCTCCCAGATCAGCACGGCGCAGGCGGCCTCGGCGTAAAGCCCGTTGTCGCGCCCGGCCTGCGGCGCCCAGTCGAAAGGCGAGCTGGGCAGGTCGGCGCGCGGCAGCGCCTGACAGCGCTCGATGCCCGAGCCCGGCCCGAGATAGCGCGGATCGTTCGAGACCAGCACCGAGAGCCCCTCGTCGAACCACGCGGGCATCCGACCGCGCACCTGACCCAGAACGCCCAGCCGGGCATGGGTCTCGGTATGGGTCAACTCATGGGCGAGGATCGTCTCGGTCAGCCCGCGCGGAGCCACGCGAACCACCGCCCAGGCCCCGAGCGAATAGGTCACCGCCGCAGCCCCCCGTCCGCCAAGGCGGCGGTCGCAGGCATCGCTCGTGCAGGCGAGAATGCGGGTATGGGCTTCGCGCGTCGGATAGAATTGGCCGACGGTGTCGCGCGCCGCATCGACCGTCTCGACCAGATCGCGCCGCTCTGCGCGGCTCATCTCATGTTCGACGAAAATGCCCGGCGCGGCCCGGTCCATCCCGAAACAGCGCGGGCACAGCCCCGCCGCCAGCACCGGGTAGAACCACAACAGCGCGAGCAGACCCAAAAGCCCACCCGCCAGAAGTGCCAATACTGAGACCCGGATCACGCGCCACATGCTGCCAAGATGGCGCAAGCGGCGTCTTTGACCAAGCGTCAGTCGCGCGGGCGGAGAATTTGTCGCAGAGCGCCGTGCAGCGTCTGCACCTCCGAGCGCGTCATCGCGAAACGCGTCCACATGTTGCGCAGGTTGCGCTTCATCAT
>NZ_DFRG01000072.1:0-18570 GCF_002378135.1 Thioclava sp. UBA3469 | reverse complement strand
CCGCTCGGGATCGCGCGCGAGCCACAGGATCAGCGCCGCCACCAGCAGCGTCAGCGCCGAGAGCGCCCAAAGCGTCGGACGCCAGCCGAAAGCCTCGATGGAGGCCGCCAGCGGGGCCGCGCCCGCGAGATTGCCAAGGCTCCCCGCCCCGATCATCGAGGCCGCAAGCGTGCCGAACAGCGCCGGCTTGAAGCTGCGCGCGAAGATGAAATAGCTGCCCACCAGAACCGGCGCGCAGCCCGCCCCGATCAGGATCATCGCGAGGTGGATACCCATCGGCCCCTGCGCCATTGCGAAGACGGCAGCGCCCCCGCCCCCGCCAAGCGCCATCAGCACGCCCACGGTGCGGCGCGGCCCGATCCGGTCCAGCGCCTCGCCGATCGGGACCTGGATCAACGCGAACGCCCCGTACCAAAGCCCCAGCGACACGGCGAGATCGCCCGGCGTCACGCCGATTTCCTTGCCCAGAACGGGCGTCAGAACGGCCAGACAGGTGCGGTAGAACTGGCTCAGAAGATAGGCGCCCACAAGCGAGGCGATCGAGATATACATGCGGGGGCTCCTTCGCGCGCACGCTCGCCCAAGGCGCGGGCAATGGCAAGAGCACATGACCCTGTGCATTCGCGCGTCCGCCCCCCTTGTCTTGGCCCCGGCACAGGATCAGGATAAGGGGCGCAGGACTTGACGAGTGCGAGGGATGCCCGAATGGAACTGACCCGCCTGATGATGCGCCTCTATTTCGACAAGGCGATGCTGGGCCCCGGCAAGGTCCGGCTGCTGGAGGAAATCGCCGAACACGGCTCGATCTCGGCGGCGGGGCGCGCGATGAAAATGAGCTACAAACGTGCGTGGTCGCTGGTCGAAGAGATGAATGCGGGGTTCAAGTCGCCGCTGGTGGATCGCGCGCGCGGCGGGGCGAAGGGAGGCGGCGCGTCGCTGACGCCCGAGGGCGAAGCGGTCCTCGCCGCCTATCGGCGGCTGGAGGAGAAAGCCCGCGAGGCAGGCACCGAAGAGATCGCCCTGATCGGCGCAATGGTCGCCGACTGAGCCCGCGGCGGTCTTTGCGCCGGATCAATGCGCCTATGGTCGGGACCGCGCATCCTGCTGGAAGTAGCCAGTAACGGACCAAGACCATGACCGATCTTCCAAGAAAGATGGCCGCGCGCGTTGCAACTCTCGGGCTCGCAGCCGCGCTCGCGGCCTGTATGCCGAGCGGCACCTCCGACGCGCAGACGCTTGCCGCCAAGGTGGAGACCCTGCGCGCCTATGACCTCGCGACGGTGGACAACAAGGCGCCCGCGCGGGCGATCCGCTTCTATATCGGAGATAATTCGCGCTTCGCCGTCTGCGGGCACTGCCTCTGCGTGACCGGGGTGATGTTTGCCCCCTACCCCGCGCTTGGCATCCGGCCGACATCGGCCTCGCCCACGTTCGCCTGCGAGCAGGAGACGCCGGAGTTCAAGGCCGATGCGGGCCTCGCGCAGCTGTTCTTCGACATGAAGCAGGCGCAGGTCGAAGGCGCGGCCGTTACCTTCACCGGCAGCGGCGATCATGTGATGGTGTTCCAGCGCGGCGGCAGCGATCTCACGCCGCCGTGAGCCTCAGACAGCAAAAAGCGCGGGAGTTCCCCCCCGCGCTCGTCATTTTCACCGATGGTAGTTGCCTCAGGCGTCGACCGTCTCGACCTGCTTGGCCTCGGAACTGGTCGGGCCTGCAATTTCGATCCGGCGCGGTTTGAGCGCCTCGGGCACTTCGCGGACGAGATCGAGATGGAGCATCCCGTCTTCATGGGTGGCCCCGGTGACCTTCACATGATCGGCCAGCGCGAAGCGGCGCTCGAAGGCGCGGGTCGCGATGCCACGATGCAGGTAGGTGCGGCCGGAATCGTCCTCGGCCTTGCGACCGGTCACGATCAGCGCGCCGTCTTTTAGCTCGACAGTCAGTTCGTCCGACCCGAAGCCCGCAACGGCGATCGAGATGCGATAGGCATTCTCGTCGGTCTTCTCGATATTGTAAGGCGGATAGGTCGGCTGGGCGAGATCGCTGGTCAGCGCACGGTCCATCATATCAGCCACGCGGTCGAAGCCCACGGTGGCGCGGTAAAGGGGCGAAAGATCAAAGTTTCGCATATCATCATCCTCTCTTGAGCGATGGTTATGAAACCCGCCCCTTTCCGGGGCCGGGCAGTTGGGCGCCAGAACCCTCATCAGGCATTCCGGCACTCATAAATTTGGGAAATCTCTCGCGACGTTTCAAGAGGGGCGCCGCTTCGGGCCAAGCCCTTAGGGTCGCAGGAATTTCGCCCCGGTTGTGCCCCCGCCAGACAGGATGCGCGGCTGGCCCTGCGCAGGCAAAGTGCCCCGGATTTGCGGTGCGGCGGAGGCGCTGGGGCCAGCGCTGGTAGATGCGGCGCGGATCACGCCCCGCCCGCTGCGCAGTGCGGATTTCAGCTGCACGACGATCGCGGGCAATTCCATCCCGTAGGCGCGCGAGACGCCATTCTTGCGCGAGCCCGAGGAGACCAGCGACACGATCTGCGCCCGCCCGCCCGCGGCGAGCCCGGAGCGATCGAAGACCGGTGCCCCCGAGGAGCCGTGAGAGACATCGCAGTCGAAGCCGATCAGCCCCTTGGCCTGCCCGAACACGCGGCACGCCTTTTGCCACGACAGCGCATCGGCCCGGCCCTGCGCGTAAGATACGACCGACACCTCGGCCCCCGCGGCAGGCACCGCACCCACGCGGAAGGGCGCTGCGATCGAAGTCGGGATCGGCGCCGAGAGCTGCAGAAGAGCGACGTCGTGGCGCACGGTGTCGATCGAGAGCGGCACGAACGGGTTATAATCCGGATCGGCGACCATCGCGGCGACCAGGCGCGCGGCGATCTCCGCCCCGTCGGTTTGGGCTGCTGCAAAACCAAGCGTCGCGGGATCGCGCGACGCCTGCGCGCGCCGGTCGAAGATGCAATGGCCCGCCGTCAGCACCAGATCGGGCGCGATCAACACGCCGGTGCAGTAGCCGTCAGCGCCGATGGTGACCTTGCCCACCGCCTCCCAGCCGAAGAGATCGGCGCGTTGCGACAGTCGGTCGAGCGCGGAATTGCGCGCCTCCTGCGCCTCGCCCATGCCGCCCAGCAGAGCCAGAGCCACGACACCCACGATGATCCGCCGAATGCCCATCGCGCTTACTTCGCCTTGATGAATTTTGCCCCGCCCGCGCGAATTTCGCGGGTGGTGGCGACATTGTCGCGGCTCTCGATAGCCTGCCGCAGATCGGCGACGCCACTGGCCAGCGCCCCGATCGAGACCGGGCGCGCGCCCATCTGGGCCTTGGCGGAGACCACCGAGACGATCTCGGGCCGCCCATTGGCGAAGCTGAAGACCGGCGAGCCCGAGGCCCCGAAATCGGCCGAGCAGCTCATCACCACCGTCGCGCCTGCACGTTCCAGCACCGAGCAATCGCGTTGCAGCGACGGCGCCTCCGAGCGGCCCTGCGCATAGGACAGAACGCCCACTTCCTCGCCGCGATAGGGCGCGCTGCGCGACACCTCAAAGGGCTGAAGCTGCGGCAGACGGATCGGCTGGGCGAGCTTGATCAGCGCCAGATCGAATTCCGAACGCTTCACACCCACCGGCCCGCCATAGTGATAAGAGGGGTGCAGCACCGCGCGCGACACTTTGCGATAAGCCTCGGCGCGACCGTTGCGCCAGCCCGCGCGAAACTCGATCTCGCGCGCATCGATCAGCGCGCCGCTGCGCTTGTCATAGAGGCAATGCCCTGCCGTTAGCACCAGATCGGGCGCGATCAGCGTGCCGGTGCAAAAGCTGCCATGGCCCAGATCGAGCCGCCCCACCGCCTGCCAGCCGCGCGTATCGTCGCCGGTCTCCAGCGCACGCAAGGGCGTCGCATGAGTGATCGTCTCGGCCCGCGCCAGCACAGGCAGCGCAGTCAGACAGGCAAGAGCGAGAGCAAGAAGGCGCATCGGGGCTCCGAAGATTGCGGGGCGTTTTGCCTTTCGTAGCGCCCCGATGCGGCCAGATTGTGGCGTGGATCAGGCCTGTGCAAGCGCCGGTGGCTTCGGCCCGCCCGTGGCCCAGTCCAAAAGTTCGACAGTGTGGACTACGGGCACCTCGGTGCCGCCACCGATCTGCACCATGCAGCCGATATTACCTGCCGCGATCACCTCGGGCTGCTTCGCCTCGAGCGTCGCCACTTTGCGCTTCTTCAGCTCGTCGGAAATCTCCGGCTGCAGCAGGTTATAGGTGCCTGCCGAGCCGCAGCACAGATGGCTGTCGGCAGGCTCGACCACCTCGAACCCAGCCTGTTTCAACAGGTCCTTCGGCGCGGATTTGATCTGCTGGCCATGCTGGAGCGAACACGCCGCGTGATAGGCGACACGCATCCCGCCCTGGCCCTCAGGCAGGCCGATTTTCACAAGGAATTCCGACACGTCACAGGCCAGACCCGCGACCTTTGCGGCCTCCTCGGCCATCGGGTCGTTGCGGAAGATATGCCCGTAATCCTTCACCGTCGTGCCGCAGCCCGAGGTGTTGATGATCACCGCATCCAGATTGCCCTCGCTCAAATAGGCACGGATGTTACGCGCGGCCTGCGAATGGCTCTCGTCCTCGCGTCCCATGTGATGCGAAAGCGCCCCGCAGCAGCCCAGTTTCTTCGGGATCACCACTTCGCAGCCCAGCCGCCGCAGCAGCCGGATCGTCGCGTCGTTGATATCGGTGTTGAGCGCCCGCTGCGCGCAGCCGATCTGCAGCGCAACGCGGTATTTCTTCTCGCCCATCGGGGCGAAGACCTGCGCATCGTCATTGCGGCTGACCGGCGGGATGGTCTTGGGCGCCATGCCCACCATCGCGCGCAGCCGCTTGTCCGGCAGCAGCCCCGCGAAGGGTTTTGCCAGTTTCGCCCCACCCATCGCCAGACGGAAGCGCCCCGGATAGGGCACGATCTTCGCCAGCGTCCAGCGCAGCAGCCGGTCCATCATTGGCCGCTTGTAGGTCTTCTCGACATGGGCGCGCGCGTGGTCGATCAGATGCATGTAATGCACGCCCGAGGGGCAGGTCGTCATGCAGGCGAGGCAGCTCAGGCAGCGGTCGAGATGCTTGACCGTCTTCTCATCCGCGGGCCGGTTGTTCTCCAGCATGTCCTTGATCAGGTAGATGCGCCCGCGCGGGCTGTCCAACTCGTCGCCCAGCACCTGATATGAGGGGCAGGTCGCGGTGCAGAACCCGCAATGGACGCAGGCGCGCAGGATCTCGTTGGAGCGCGCGACGCCGGGATCTTTCAGCTGTTCGGGCGAAAAATTCGTCTGCATCAGCCCATCCTTCCGGGGTTCAGAATACCTTTGGGGTCGAATTGCGCACGCAGCGCGGTGGTCAGCGTGGCGATCGGCGCGGGTTCGGGCTCGAAGGTCACGCCCGCCGCGCCGCGCATGCAGGTCGCGTGGCCGGTATAGAGCGAGGCCAACGCACGGGCGTCGCTGCCTTCAGGCAGAAGCGCCCAGATCAGCCCGCCACCCCAGTCGAGCAGCACCTCGCCACCCAGACGCGCGACGATCTCGGAGGCCTCCGACGGCTTCACCGAAAGCCGCCACAGATCGCCGTCCTTGCCGATAAACGGCTCCAGATCGCGCAGGCTTTGCCAGATCGCGGCCGAGCCCTCTTCCTCGATCCGCGCCGGGCCAAACGGCTCCATCAGTTTGCGCAACTGCTCCGCCCGGTAGGCGACGGATTCAGCGAGACCCTCGACCCGCACCACCGCACCGGTGCCGGGCAACCAGCCCGCACCGGATACGTCGAAGGGCGAACCCAAACCCGCCGCCAGAGCCACCTGCGCGGCTCCGGCCGGAAGGTCGATCACCACCGTCGCCTGAGACGGCGCGGCGGGCAGCAGCTTGAAGGCCACCTCGCTCATCACCCCGAGCGTGCCCCAGCTTCCGGCCATCAGTTTCACCAGATCGTAGCCGGTGACGTTCTTCATCACCCGGCCACCGTTCTTCACGATCTGCCCGCGCCCATCGACGAACCGCGTCCCGATCAAGCTGTCGCGACAGGCCCCAGCCTGCACACGCCGCGGCCCCGAGACGTTCGCCGCCACGACACCGCCCACAGTGCTCTGTCCGCGCGCGCCCAGAACCGGCCCCCAGTTCGCAGGCTCGAAGGGCAGGCGCTGGCCCTCGGCAGCAATCGCCGCCTCGACTTCGGCCAAGGGTGTCCCCGCGCCCACGACCAGCGTCAGCGCGCCCGGCTCGTAGAGCGTGATGCCCGAAATCCCGACTTCCAGCGGCTCTCCCAGACACCGGCCCACAGGTCGCGTGCCGCCTCCGCGCACGGCCAGCGCACCACCCGCATCCCGGACGGCCTCGGCCAGCTGCGCCTCGCTCTCAACTCTCATGAAATCTGCCTTCCTCTTGGCAAAAATATCCCGGGGGCTCGCGTCAGCGAGCGGGGCAGCGCCCCTCCCGGCCCTCAGCTCGCGCCGTCAGCTCGCACGGCGGCTCGCGCTCGCGCCCAACGGAAACACCTTCGCCGGGTTCAGCAGCCATTTCGGATCGAACACGTCCTTCACCCGCATCTGCGCCTCCAGATCGGCGGGCTCGAACTGCACATCCATCAGATCGCGCTTCTCGATGCCCACGCCATGCTCACCGGTCAGGCAGCCGCCCGCCTCGACGCAAAGCTTCAGGATCTCCGCGCCCAGCTTTTCGCATTGCTCCTGCTGACCCGGCTCGTTGGCATTATACAGGATCAGCGGGTGCATATTGCCGTCGCCCGCATGGAAGACATTCGCGACGTCCAGCCCGTAATCCTTCGACAGCTCGCCGATCCGGCGCAGCACGAAGGGCAGTTCCGAGACCGGGATCGTCCCGTCGAGGCACATGTAATCGTTGATCTGCCCCATCGCGCCGAAAGCGGATTTCCGGCCCAGCCAGATCCGCGCGGCCTCATCGGCCGATTGCGCCTCGCGGAACTCGACCGGCTCGTGACGGGTCGCGATCTGGCGGATCATGCCGATCTGCTCGTCGATCTCGGCCGGGCTGCCCTCGCATTCGACGATCAGCAGCGCCTCGCAATCGGGATAACCCGCATGACAGAAGGCCTCGGTCGCGACGATGCAGGGCCGGTCCATGAACTCGATCGCGACCGGCAGGATGCCCGCCTTGATGATATCGGCTACGCAGGCCCCCGCGACTTCGTTGGAGTTGAACCCGATCAGCACGGGGCGCGCGCCTTCGGGCTTGGGCAGGATCTTCAGCGTAGCCTCGGTCACGACGCCCAACTGCCCCTCCGAGCCGCAGATCAGCCCCAGAAGATCGAGCCCGCCAGCGTCAAGATACGGCCCGCCGACCTCGACCACCTCGCCCTCCATCGTGACCAGCGTCACGCCAAGGAGGTTATTCGTGGTCACCCCGTATTTCAGGCAATGTGCGCCGCCGGAATTCATCGCGATATTGCCCGAGATCGCGCAGGCGAGCTGCGACGAGGGATCGGGCGCGTAGAACCAGCCGTCGCTTTCCACCGCCCCGGTCACCGAGAGGTTCGTGCGCCCCGCCTCGACCCGGATGAAGCGGTTGGTGTAATCGGTCTCGAGCACGGCATTCATCCGCGCGAGGCCCAGCACCACCGAATCCGCCTGCGGCATCGAACCGCCCGCAAGCGAGGTGCCCGCGCCGCGCGGTACCACCGGCACGCCCAGCTCGTGGCAGGCCTTCAGCGCCGCCGCGACCTCCGCCGTCGAGCGCGGCAACACCACGCCCAAAGGCTGGCAGCGATAGGCCGAAAGCGCGTCGCACTCATAAGCACGCGTCTCGCTGGGATCGTCGATCACCGCATCCGCGGGCAGAACCTCGCGCAGGCGGGCGATGATCTGCGGCTTGCGCGCCAGCAGATCCTCCTTCGGCTTGGGCATTTCCATGGCAAACTCCTCCCGGTTGGTCAGAAAATATAACCAATAAGCCCCGGTGACAAGAGAAGCCGCATCGCGCTAACTGTCGATATGATGACGACGTTTCATATCGGCCCGCTGGGGCCGCTCGACCTCGCGGCGCTCGCCCTTCTGGTCGCCTGCTGGATGGTGATCGGCTGGACGACCGAACATCCGAGTGCAGCCCGCCCCTCGATGGGCAAGCTGATGGAGAATTACCGTCGCGAATGGATGCGCCAGCTTGTGACGCGCCAGCCGCGGATCTTCGATTCGGCGATGGTGGACGGGCTGCGGCAATCGACGACCTTCTTCGCCTCTTCTTCGCTGATCGCCATCGGTGCCGGGCTGGCGCTGATCGCGAATCCGCAGCCGCTCGCGAATCTCGCCGATGATTTCGACATCGCGCGCGGCCCCGATCTTCTGTGGGAGGCGCGTATCCTCACCGCCGTTCTGTTCGGGGCGAATGCGTTTTTGAAATTCGTCTGGTCGCACCGGCTGTTTTCCTATGCCGCGATCGCGATGGCGGCGGTGCCCAACGAGCCCGACGACCCGCTGGCCTATCCGCGCGCCGAGCAGGCGGCGCAGGTGAACATCAACGCCGCGAAAAGCTTCAATCGCGGGCTGCGCTCGGTCTATTTCGCGCTGGCGACGCTGGCGTGGCTGCTGGGGCCCTATGCGCTCATTGCGGCGACGCTGTTCACGACGGGGATGCTCTGGCGGCGCGAATTCGCCTCGGACTCGCGCCAAGCTCTGCTGCAAAACATACCTGAGTGAGCTCCGCTTTATAGTGGCTGGCAGGGCTCGCATGATTTGGCTACACCCGAAGGCATGAGCAGTTTCCTTTCCGTCGAGCAATCCCTGACAGGCCGCCGCTGGATCGGCCCCACACCCGAGGCCGACCGGCTGGCCGAGGCGATGGCGCAACAGACGCGCCTGCCCTTGCCGCTCGCCCGTATCCTCGTCGCGCGTGGCGTGACGCCGGAGGAGAGCGAGGGCTTCCTTGAACCCACTATCCGCGAACTGCTCCCCGATCCGCGCAGCTTACGCGACATGGAGCAGGCAGCCGCGCGCTTTCTCAAGGCGGTGAAGTCCGGCGAGAAGATCGCGGTCTTCGCGGATTACGACGTCGATGGCGGATCCTCGGCGGCCCTGCTGATCAACTGGCTGCGCGCGATGGGGCGCGAAGCGACGCTTTATATTCCCGACCGGATCGACGAGGGCTACGGGCCGAACGTGCCCGCGATGGAGAGCCTCGGCGCCGAGCATCCGCTGATCGTCTGCGTCGATTGCGGCACGTTGAGCCATGAACCTGTGGCCGCCGCGAAACCCGCCGATGTCGTCATTCTCGACCACCACCTGGGCGGCGAGACCCTACCCCCCGCGCTGGCCGTGGTGAACCCGAACCGGCAGGACGAGACCGGCGAGCTGGGCCATCTCTGCGCCGCCTCGGTCGTCTTCCTGATGCTGGTCGAGGCGAACCGGCAGCTGCGCGACGAAGGCGTGCAGGGCCCGCCGCTGATGACGCTCTTGGATCTCGTGGCGCTGGCGACGGTGGCAGATGTCGCGCCGCTCACGGGCTGCAACCGGGCGCTGGTGCGTCAGGGCCTCAAGATCATGGCGCGGCGCGAACGGCCCGGCCTCGTGGCGCTGTCGGATGTGGCGCGGCTCGACCGCGCGCCCGCCGCCTATCATCTGGGCTTCGTGCTCGGCCCGCGGATCAATGCGGGCGGACGGATCGGCGCGGCCGATCTGGGCGCGCGCCTGCTGTCGACAACCGACCCGCATGAGGCGCAATCCATCGCGGAGCGGCTCGACCAGCTCAACACCGAGCGCCGAGAGGTCGAGAACGCCGTGCGTGAGGCCGCGCTGACACAAGCCGAGGAGCGCGGGCTCAACGCGCCGCTCGTCTGGGCGGCGGGTGCGGGCTGGCATCCGGGCGTCGTGGGCATCGTGGCCGCGCGGCTGAAAGAGGCGACGAACCGTCCCTCCGTCGTGATCGGCGTGGATGACCGGATCGGCAAAGGCTCGGCCCGTTCGGTCGCGGGCGTCGATATCGGGGCCGCGATCCAGCGCGTCGCTGCCGAGGGGCTGCTGCTGAAGGGCGGCGGGCACAAGATGGCTGCGGGCCTCACTGTCGAGGAAGACAAGCTGGAGCCCGCGATGGCGCGCCTGTCGGAGCTTCTGGCCAAACAGGGCGCGGGCGAAATCGGACCGCGCGACCTGCGCCTCGACGGGATGCTGATGCCGGGCGCGGCGACGCCGCAGCTGATCGAAGATCTGGACCGTGCAGGCCCCTTTGGTCAGGGCGCCCCCGCCCCGCGTTTCGCCTTCGCCGATATGGAAGTCGTGGGCACGCGCCGGATCGGAGAAAGCCACCTGCGCTTCAATTTCGGCGACGGTATGGGCGGTCGGATCGAGGCGATCTGCTTCGGCGCGTTCGACGGCCCGCTCGGCCCCGCGCTGAGCCAGCCGGGCGCGCAACGCTTCCACCTCGCCGGGCGGCTGGAGATCAACACATGGGGCGGGCGCAACAAGGTGCAGCTTCGCCTCGAAGACGCCGCCGAAGCGTAACCGCCACCCCGCCGTCACACGCAGAAAAGGGTTATGTTTCCAAGGCTTCGCCGCTGCCGTAACGGAGGGACAAAAACTTTCCGAAAATCCGCAATTACCCTCTTGCGAGTCACGGTTCTCTGGCCTAAACACCGCTCCACCTTAGGCAGGTATGCCCGGAAGGTTCAGAGTGGTCCGTTCGTCTATCGGTTAGGACGCCAGGTTTTCAACCTGGAAAGAGGGGTTCGATTCCCCTACGGACTGCCACTTCCGAGCCCTGACTGAGCGTTGTGCGGTCCGTTCGTCTATCGGTTAGGACGCCAGGTTTTCAACCTGGAAAGAGGGGTTCGATTCCCCTACGGACTGCCAATACTCCCCTGATTTCAAAACGATTTCGCCGTGCGCCACCTGGTCGCGTGTTTTTGCGTTTTTCACCTCGTGCGGTTCTGCGCGCGCCGATCCCGCATGAAAAAAGCGGCCCGTTTCGGGGCCAATCCTTTGCAGCAAATGGTGCAGCGTGGGGCCAAACGCCTTGTAGGCGCGACGCCATGTCGATCAGCAGCTCCCGACAAGTTCTTCGAGAGCCATCTGCGGCGGATGTCGGTTAGGCATGACGAAGCTGCTGTTGCGGGAAAATGCGGCGTCGGTAATCTAGAGGCGGAGAGTGAGGAAGCATGATCGAGATCAGGCAAGCGATGGAGGCCGATGCTGTTGAGGCTGTCACCACCCTGCGTCGCTCAATCACCGAACTCTGTGTTGCAGATCATCAGAACGATCCGTCCGAAATCGAAGACTGGCTTGGCAACAAGACAGTTGAGACCTGGCGACAGTGGATCACGCGGGATGACGCCGTGGTGCTAGTGGCCGAGCGGAACAGGAAGGTCATAGGGGTCGGCATGGCCACCCTGAGCGGCAACATCCTCTTGAACTATGTCCATCCCGATGCCCGCTTTGGTGGCGTCAGCAAAGCTATTCTCTCAGGCTTGGAGGATGTCTTGCGCGCGCGCGGCATCCGGCGCTGCCGTTTGGAAAGCACCGTTACGGCCCAATCATTCTACGAAAGCTGCGGCTTCCGGGCAGAAGGCGGTGACGCGCACCTGCTCTCGAAATCCCTGTAGTTGCGGGGCTCGTGAAGGGCTCGAAGCGACCATTGCGCTTCGAGCCCTTCACGTTTCTCACGCGCACCATTTACTGAGAAGGCCTCACCTCTCAGCCCCGCTTTTTCAATGCTCTGTCAGCGGCCTCACGCGCCGTAGGGCACCCAGATGTTCTTCACCTGCGTCGCGCGGTCGAGGAACAGACGCCCCTGCCCCGCACGGGCTCCCCAGTCACGCGCATCGTCGGCTTCGACCCAGGTCTGCTTGAGGTTTCCGGCGCTCTGCGCCTCGACCATCTGGCTGCCCTCGGCATTCCCGAAATACCACATCGCATCGACGCCATCATGGGCGGCCAGCGTCTTCGCCAGCTCGTCGCGCGGGCCGGTGACGATGTTGACCACGCCGCCCGGCACGTCGGAGGTATCGAGCACCTGATAGAGGTCGGTCGCGGCCAGGGGATGCGTCTGGCTCGGGACCAGCACGACCCGGTTGCCCATCGCGATCGCAGGCAGCACCAGCGAGATCGCCCCCAGAAGCGGCTGCGCGGTGGGGGCCACCAGCCCCATCACCCCGATCGGCTCGTTCATCGCGAGGGTCACGAATTCCGACTTGGTCGCGTGGACCGCGCCGTCGAACTTGTCGGCTTGGGCTGCATACCAGAAGCAGCGCTCCACCGCCGTCTCAACCTCGGCCTCGGCGGCTTTGCGCGAGGCGCCGAAGCTTTCCAGACGGGCGGCGAATTCCGCGCCGCGCGCCGAGAGGTTCTCGCCGATGTAATAGAGCACCTGCGCCCGGTTATGGCCCGTCGCTTTGCCCCAGCCCTTGGCCTTATGCGCCGCCTCGACCGCGTTGCGGATGTCCTTGCGGTTGCCGAGCCCTGCGAGCCCCACGACCGCTTTGCCGCCCTTCACCTGATAGCTGTAGCCGCTATCGGGCCGCGCCTGCTTGCCGCCGACATAGAGCTTCGCGGTGCGGTCGATCTCGCCGCCCTTGATCGTGTCGGCGGGGCCGGTTTCCAGCTCGGCGGGCGTCGTGCCCTTCCCCTTGCCGGTGGCCGCCGCCGGATTGCGCAGATAGGCGCGCATGCCTTCGCGCCCACCCTCGCGGCCGAAGCCGCTCTCGCGATAGCCGCCGAAGCCCGCGCCCGCGTCGAAGATGTTGGTCGAGTTGATCCAGACGATCCCAGCTTTCACCTGCCCCGCGATGTCGAGGCACAGGTTCACGTTCTCCGACCAGATGCTGGCCGCCAGCCCGTAGCGCGTGTTGTTGGCCAGCGCGACCGCGTCGGACGGCGTGCGGAAGGTGGTGAGCGTGACCACGGGGCCGAAGATTTCCTCGGTCGCGAGAACGCTCGCAGGCTCCACATCCGTCACCAGCGTCGGCGGGAAGAAGCAGCCCTGCGGCGCGGAGCCTTGGGTCAGCGTCGCGCCCTCGCTTGCGCCCTTCTCGACCAGATCGCGGATACGCGCGAGTTGCGAGGGATGCACGATCGCGCCGATATCGGTGCTCTTGTCCATCGGATCGCCGGTGCGCAGCGTCTTCATCCGGGCGCGCAGCAGCGTCTCGAACCGCTCGGCCACCGCCTCAGCCACGAGGATGCGCGAGCCTGCGCAGCAGACCTGACCCTGATTGAACCAGATCGCATCCACCACGCCTTCGACGGCGGCGTCCAGATCGGCATCCTCGAAGACAACGAAGGGAGATTTGCCGCCCAGTTCCAGCGTCAGCGCCTTGCCGGACCCGGCGGTGCGTTCGCGCAGGATGCGGCCCACATCGGTCGAGCCGGTGAAGGCCAGCTTGTCGATCCCCTCATGGCCGACAATGGCAGCGCCGGTCTCGCCGTCGCCGGTGACGATGTTGATCACGCCTTTCGGGATGCCGCATTCCTGCGCAATCTCGGCGAAGGCCAGCGCGGTCAGCGGCGTATATTCGGCGGGCTTCAGCACCACCGTATTGCCAGCGGCGAGCGCCGGCGCGACCTTCCACGACAGCATCAGCAGCGGGAAGTTCCACGGGATGATCTGGCCGCAAACGCCCTGAGCGGAATGGCCCGGCAGTTCGTCCTCGAGGATCTCGGCCCAGCCCGCATGGTGGTAGAAGTGGCGCGCGACCAGCGGAATGTCGATGTCGCGGCTCTCGCGGATCGGCTTGCCGCTGTCGAGCGTCTCCAGCACCGCCAGAAGGCGCGAGTGCTGCTGGATGTGGCGCGCCAAAGCGTAGAGGTGCGTCGCGCGTTGATGGCCCGAAAGCTTCGCCCAACCGCTTTGCGCCTTGCGCGCGGCGGCGACGGCGGCATCCACGTCCGACGCCGAACCTTGCGTGACGCGCGCCAGCACCGTGTCGCTCGCCGGATCGCGGACTTCGAACAGATCGCCCGGCTTGGTCATCGCGCCGTCGATGAAATGGCCGAAGCCGCCCTCATGCTTGGCGAGCCATTTGCGCGCCTGGCTGTCGTCTTCGGGGGCCACGCCGTACTCCATCGTTTCGAGGATGTTCTGAATGCTCATTTTTCTCTCTCCTCAGGCCAGCGCGTGACGGCTGCTATCGGCGTAACGGCCGGTGACGTAATGCTCCAGCTGGCGCTCGATATCGCCCAGCATCGAGCTTGCGCCGAAGCGGAACAGGTCGGGGTTGAGCCAATCGCGGCCCAGTTCTTCTTTCATCAGGATCTGCCAGGCCAGCGCCTCTTTCGCCTGCTTCATCCCTCCTGCGGGCTTGAAGCCGATGCGGTGGCCGGTCGCCATCCCGTAATCGCGCAGCGCGCGCAGCATGGTCAGGCTCACGGGCAGCGTCGCGTTGACGCTCTCCTTGCCGGTCGAGGTCTTGATGAAATCGGCCCCCGCCTGCATCGCCACCATCGAGGCGGAATAGACGTTGTTCAGCGTCTCCAGCTCGCCGGTGGCCAGGATCGCCTTCATATGCGCGTCGCCGCAGGCCTCGCGCATCGCCGCGATCTCGTCATGCAAGCCCTGCCAGTTCCGGGTCAGCGCCAG
Organism: Thioclava sp. UBA3469; assembly: GCF_002378135.1. Taxonomy (NCBI): domain Bacteria; kingdom Pseudomonadati; phylum Pseudomonadota; class Alphaproteobacteria; order Rhodobacterales; family Paracoccaceae; genus Thioclava; species Thioclava sp. UBA3469. Next base: position 3,995 of record NZ_DFRG01000072.1, on the reverse strand, counting down.
TTCGCGGTTGATCACGATGTCGATCTCGGCCGCGCCCTGCGCCACCGCCCAACGGATTTCCTCGAGCCGCAGATGCAGCGGCATCAGACCCGCCGGGAAGCCCGTCGCGACAGAGGCAACGGGGATATTAGACCCTTCCAGCGCCTTGACCGCATGGGGCACCATCGTCGGGTAGACGCAAACCGCGCCCACCGTCAGCTCGCCCGCGCTCAGGCCCAGCCCCGCCTCGATATGCGAGGCCAAGGGCTTGCGCGCCTTCGCGCAGAGCCGTTTCACCCGGCCCTCGGTATCGTCGCCCGCAAGCGTCGTCAGATCGACGCAGCGCACCGCGTTGACCAGCCACGCTGCCTGATGCGCCTTCTTCACGCTGCGCCGGGTCGTCAGCGTCGCGCAGCGGCGCTCGGCGGCGGCGCGGTTGACGCGGTGGCCTTCGAACATGCCCACATCGAGCGCCATGCCGGGGTTGCGCGCATGCTCCCCTGCGACCGCAGCAGTGGGCACCAAGGCCCCTTCCGCGCGCGTCTCGGTCTTCATTTCGGTCTTCATTGCGTGTCTCCTAAATCGGGACTCGTCACAGCCTCGCCGCCACGTCCGGAATAATTCCCGGGCGTGCGCGATCGGGACAAGATCAGCATAAGTCAGCCGAGCCCATGCTCGGAAAGAAAGTCGTCGAATTCGGCGGGCGTCGCGTAGCTTGTTTGCGTGCCGCGACGGGTGATCGACAATGCGGCATAGCGCGCGGCGCGGGTCAGCGCCGCGGTGGGCTCCATCCCTTGGCCGAGGAAATGCGCGAAGCTGCCGATGAAAGCGTCGCCCGCGCCGGTCGTGTCCACGGGGGTCACGGAAACCGGGGCGATCTCTTCGACGGTGTCCGCGGTGATCCGACGCGCACCGCGCCCGCCGAGCGTCACGACGACATTGTGGATTCCGCGTTCGATCAGGCTGCGCGCGGCGGCGATCACCTCGTCATCGGTGCCGGTGGGCAGACCCGAGAGCATCGCCAGCTCGCTCTCGTTCGGGCAGAACCAGTCGAGCCCGTCGAGCCGCGCGATATCCAGATCGGGATGCGCAGGCGCGGGGTTCAGGATCGTCGTCACCCCTTCGCGCGCCCCGAAGGCCACAGTGTGATAGACGGTTTCCAGATCGACCTCGAGCTGCATCAGGATCGCAGAGGCTGCGCGCAACGTCTCGGCCGCCGCATCGACATCCGAAGGCGCCAGCGCCGCATTGGCCCCTTTCACGATCAGGATCGCGTTCTCGCCATCGCGTTCGACGAAGATCGGCGCCACGCCCGACGCCGAGCCTTCGACGGTGCGCACATGGGTCGTGTCGATCCCGTTGGTCTCCAGATTGGCGCGGACCTGCGGGCCGAACCCGTCATCGCCCACGCAGGTGACCATCGCCACATCCGAGCCCAGACGCGCGGCGGCAACCGCCTGGTTCGCGCCTTTTCCCCCGAAGCCCATTGCGAAATCGGGAGCTTCCAGCGTCTCACCGCGTCCCGGCATCCGGTCGATATAGGTCACCAGATCCATCATGTTCGAGCCGACGACGGCTATCTTCTCAGGCATTCTCTTTCTCCGTCAGGTCGGAAATCGTCTTGGCGAGCGCGGTGGTCTCGGCCTTGTCAGTATAGCCGAAGCGGGTCGCGAAATGCGCGGTCTCTCCGGCTGCGAGGCTGCGGACATGGCCCTTCGCCTTCTCCGCCGTGTAGCCCTCGGGCTCGCAGGTGGACGGCAGCGCGAAGGCCGCGACCGAGGCATCCTCGCCGTTCAGGATCCAGCGCGCGAGGTGGTCGAATTGATCGGGCCGCCAGCTCATCGAGAAACCGTCGCCCGCGGGCCGCTCCAGAAGCGCATGGCTTTCGCCCGAAGCATCGGCAGCCGGGCGCTCGACATAGAGAACCTGCTCGGGGTTCCACTTCTCGGGCGCGTCCAGCGTGGCGCTGTCTTCGGGTGCCTCGGCCAGCCGTTCGATGAAATCGGTATAGGCCTGCGTCGGCTGCACATGGGCGGGCACGTCGCGGCGCACGCGCGTGCGGTCCGGCGTGAAAGGGGCCGCCTGATGGATGCGCCCGTCTTTGACGAAGGCGAAGTTCACATGGCACATATACATCAGGTCCATCGGCAAAGCGGAGCGATTCTCGACCGCCATCGCCATCTCGATCAGCGTGTTTTCCCGCACCGTGATCGAGGGCATCGCGCGGTAATGCGGACCGAAGCCGCGGATGTAATCGACGTGACCGCCAAGACGCACGAACGCGCCCTGCCCGTCTTCGCCGATCTCCAGATGGGCCGCGTCCATCGTGGCGCAGGCCATCTCACCATGCAGCGGATGGTCGTCCTGCGGTCCGGGGCAACCGTTGCGCAGCAGACCGGAGTGATAGGCGAGACAGCCATAGGTCTCGACGATCACCTGCGCGGGGCGCGGCTCGGCAAAAGCGCTGTCCATCGTCAGGCGCACGCCGTCGAACACCGCGTCCCAGAGCATCTGGCCCATGTAAGGCAGCATCTCGACCCGGCCGCGCGGGGTGTCCACGCTGATCATCTCGATGCCAAGCGCGGTGCGCCAGCCGGTGACGGTGAAGCTGTCGGTCTTGGCGAGCACGCTCGGGGCCAGCCCGAACCGCTCACGCGGGAGAGGAATGATCACGCTCATCTTACGCTCCTTTCCGGCGACGCCAGGAATTGAGGGCTATGACCCCGATCAGGAAGGCGCCCCAGACGAAATCGATCAGGTGGTTCGAGACCCGCATCATCTGGAAGCCCGAGGACAACAGCGTCAGCGAGATCAGCGCAAGGGCGACGCCCAGCACATTGCCGCGACCGCCTGCGGGGTTGGTCCCGCCCAGCACCGCGATCAGCACCGCCTGCAGCAGGTAAGACGCGCCGTAATCCGACTTCGCCGCGTTGGTCCGCGCCGACAGCAGGATCCCCGCCATCGCGGCCAGCATCCCCGTCAGCATGTAGGAATAGAGGATCATCTGGCCGCGCTTCACCCCCGCATAGACCGCCGCTTTCGGGTTGGTCCCGATCAGCTTGAGCCGCAGCCCGAAGGAGGTCCGCGCGAGCAGCAGCGACAGTGCGATGCAGACCAGCACGAAGATCACCAGCGGCACCGGGATGCCCACCAGTTTGCCGTTGCCGATCGCGTTCCACCCCGGCGGGAAGCCGACGATCGCAGGCCCTCCCGTCAGCACGAGGCACATCCCGATGAAGACCTGGCCGGTACCCAGCGTCGCAAGGATCGGCGTAATCTTCAGCACCGAAATCAGGAAGCCGTTCAGCAGCCCCGCCAGCAGCCCCACGATCAGGGCCGCGCTCACGCCCAGCGTCACCGGGCCGAGGCCCAATGCTCCCGAGCCGCCATCGCCCGCCATCGCGCCGAACAGCGTGCCCGCAGTGATGCCCGCAAGGTTCGCGACGCCCACGATCGAGAGGTCGATCCCCCCGGTCAGCATCGCGATCATCATCGCGATCGACAGGATACCGAGTTCCGGCATGAAGAAGGCCATCGACTCGAAGTTGTAAGACGACAGGAACATCGAAGGCCGCAGCGCCGTCATCGCGATCAGCACCAGCACACAGGATACGGCCAGCATGACATTGGTCTGTGCCGCCTCGCCCTTGAGCCAGCCGCGCAGGCCGGGCCGGGAGGTGGCGTTGGTCTTGGTCTCGCTCATCATCATCTCCCCTGCCTCACACCAAAGCCCGACGGTCGCGCAGCGCCGTCACGGTCACAGCCGCAACCAGCATCGCGCCCACGACGACCCGCTGCCATGTCGTATCGATCCCCATCAGGATCAGCGAATTCTGGATCATCACGAGGATGAACACGCCCAGCACCGTACCCAGTACCGTGCCGCGCCCGCCGAAGATCGACGCGCCGCCCAGCACCACCGCCGCGATCACGTCGAGCTCCAGCCCCACGAAGTCGCGCGGATTGGCAAGCCAGATCATCGAGCTGTGCAACAGCCCCGCAAAGCCCGCCAGCGC
>NZ_DFRG01000162.1:13117-13416 GCF_002378135.1 Thioclava sp. UBA3469 | reverse complement strand
TCGAGCGCGCCGTGATAGATCACGATCTCATCGAGTTGGTAAGGTTGGCTGTCTTGCGCAAGCGCGGGGGCTGCCAGCGCGGTGGTGAGCATCAGGCCCACGGTCAAACGGGTGCGGATCATATCCAATTCCCTCGTATCGCGACTCTGCGGTCGCGTGAACTTCGTATCGTAAGTCTTTGGAAATTTGGAATTTCCGCCGACGGTGAGAATGTCACCACTGACGGAAGACCGCCTCCGCTGCGCGCCCCGCACAGGCAGAAAGGATGAGCGCCTCGGCAGGTCTCCTGGCTCGCGGGT
>NZ_DFRG01000162.1:521-12813 GCF_002378135.1 Thioclava sp. UBA3469 | reverse complement strand
GGCAGGTCTCCTGGCTCGCGGGTCTTGGTTTCGGCTGGCCTTCCCGGGTCGCCCCAGTGGCTCAGTCAGCCGTCACTCGCCGCTCACAGTTGCGGGGGCAGCCCCGGAATGAATGCACGCATCGCACCGGGTTCCCTTTTCATCCGCCAAGGCGGAACCGAAGTGCCCCTGCTGTGCCGCGCGCGCCGCAGTCTGTCAAGAAAATTTCAACTCTCGACGGCGGCTCTGCTGCGCTTGTTGAAACGGATCGAGGACAGCAGCGCCAGCCCGATCAGCCCGGCCCCGATCAGCCCGGTAATCACCTCGGGCACTTCGACCAATGTCTGCGCGAACATGACGACCGAGAGGATCAGGATCGACCAGAAGGCGCCGTTCTCGAGATAGCGGAATTCGCTGAGCGTGTTGCGCTCCACCAGCATCAGGGTCATCGAGCGCACATACATCGCGCCGATCCCCAGACCGATCGCGATCAGGAACAGGTTCTGGGTCAGCGCGAAGGCCCCGATCACCCCGTCGAAGCTGAAGGACGCGTCGAGCACTTCGAGATAGAGGAACGCGCCGAGGCCCGCCTTGGCCGTCTCGGCGGCGAGATTCGTCCGGTCGAGCACGTGGCTCAGCACTTCGACCCCGAGGAAGGTCGCAAGCCCGCAGATGGAGGCGAACATGAACTCGTCCTCGCGCCCTTCCGGCAAGATCCAGGTGAAGGCCAGAATGACGATCAGCACGAGGCCGATCTCGAGCCCGCGGATCGAGGCGAGCGCGCGCAACCGGCGCTCCAACGCTCGGATCCAGTCGACCTCCTTGCCCTCGTCGATGAAATAGGTGAGCGCGACCATCATCAGGAAGGCCCCGCCGAAGCCCGCGATCGACAGATGCGCGTCCTCGATGATCTCGGCATATTCCGCCGGATGTTTCGCGGCCAGTTGCACCGCCTCCCATGGTCCGATCCCGGCGGCGATCACGACGATCAGCAGCGGGAACAGGATACGCATCCCGAAGACCGCGATCAGAATACCCCAGGTAAGGAAACGACGCTGCCATTTCGGCGTCATCTGGTGCAGCTTGTTGGCGTTGACGATGGCGTTGTCGAAGCTCAGCGAGATTTCCAGCACGGCGAGCACCGCCGTTATCATCAGGAAAGAGACCGCGCCGCCAAGCCCGCCGGTCTGGGCAAATCCCAGCGCGAACGACCCGACCAGCCCCGCGATAGTGACGGCGATGGCCCAGGAGAAATAACGGTACATGGTGGTCATGCTGGCTCCGGCTGCATGGAGCCTCACTTAGGCTCCGCCCCCTCTCTTCGCAAGGGAGCGCGCCGTCAGAGTTGATCGCTGTGACCCGGTGGGCGCGCCTCGGATCAGACCCGCTACAGCCCCGCCTCGTCGAGCCAGCCCATGATCCGGGCCTTGTTCACGCCGAGGTCGGATCTGCCGTAGACGAGATGGCCGCGGATTTGCAGCGTGTTGCCCTCGACCCAAAGCGTGGTGACGTCGGGAAAGCCGAAGAAGGCGGAGCGGGTGACATAGGCCACGTGCCCCTCATCGACGCTGCCGGCCACCCGCTTCGTGCGCGCGGTGGCGCGGATGATCTTGTCGAGCGCGGCCACCTGCACCAGCGGGTCGGAGACCTCGCGGGCCGCCTGAAACCCGCCCGTCTCGGGATGATCGCCGGGCGCTTTCGCCAGACCTTCGACCTTGTAGCGCGCAGGATCGATCGGGGCGAAGCGCACCCAGCCATCGGCCAAGGCCACCGCGGCCAGCCCGAGCGCGAGGATCGTCACGGCCCGGTTCATGCCGCGCCCTCCCGCAGCCCCCAACCGGCCAGCGCGATCAGCTCGGTCGCGACATGGGCGCCCGCGATGGCCGTCACGCCGGTCGGATCGTAGGGAGGAGAGACCTCGACCACATCGCCGCCGATCAGGTTGATGCCCTTCAGCCCGCGCAACAGCTCTGCCGCCTGCCAGCTGGCCAGACCGCCCCAGACCGGCGTGCCGGTGCCGGGCGCGAAGGCCGGGTCGAGCCCGTCGATGTCGAAGGTGATGTAACAGGGCTTGTCGCCCACGACCGCGCGGATGCGTTCCAGCGTGGCCTCGACGCCCTCGCGATGCACGGAAGGCGCATCCACGATCGTCACGCCCAGCGTATCGGGATTGTCGGTGCGGATACCGACCGAGACGGTATTCTCGGCCTTCACGACGCCCGACTTGATCGCCTTGTAGAGGAACGTGCCGTGGTCGATCCGGTCCATATCGTCATCGGCCCAGGTGTCGGAATGGGCGTCGAACTGAACGAGCGCGATCTCCCCATGTTTGGCAGCCGCTGCACGCAGGATCGGCAGGGTGATAAAGTGATCGCCGCCCAGCGTGATCGGCACGACGCCCGCCCCGAAGATCGTACCCAGATGCGCCTCGATCCGGCCCGGCACTTCCGGCACATTGGCATAGTCGAAGGGCATGTCACCGTAATCGACGATGGCGAGTTCTGAGAACGGGTCATAGCCCCAGCCATAGGGCGCGTCGAACGCCTGCAGCGTCGAGGCTTCGCGGATCGCCCGCGGCCCGAAGCGCGTGCCGGGGCGGTTCGTCACCGCCTGATCGAAGGGGATGCCGGTCACGGCAATCTGCGCGCCCGCGAGGTCCTTCGTATAGCGCCGCCGCAGGAAGCTGGTGGCCCCGCCGAAAGTGTTCTCGAAGCTCAGGCCACGTGCCTCTGCCCGCGTAAAAGCCTGATCCACTTGGGTTTTCGCATCTTCCAGAGCCATGATCGCCCCTCCTTTTCGCCCGCGAAATCTGCGCTCGCCCTCGCGGGAGGTCAAGCTGCCGCGCGAGGGGATGAGGGGCGCGTCTGACTTCCAGCGCTTGGGCATAGCTCCGCCCGGGGCGACGAGCCCCGGGCAGCGCCCGCCCTCCCAGCGACTTCGTGTGACCGAAACGTGGGAGGGTATGCGAGATAAAGCGCAGACCTCTAATTAAGCTGCGTCCACCCGAGGTCGGGCGCCGCCCTCGTGCAAAGACAAACGTTCATCCCCTCGGGGCGCGCCTCCTCACTCCGGCTGGCAAATCTCTCCGTGCAGGATCGCAAGCCCCGTACGCCAGACGAGCCCCACGATCACCACGGCAAGGATCGCGAGGAACGCCACCGCCATGCGCAGATGCGGCTCGGAATGGGCGTATTCGGCATGGAGGAAGGTCGCGATGGTCAGCGCCGCGATTGGGAAGCTCAGCGCCCAGAAGCTCATCGCGAAGGGCAGCCGCAGGATGCGTGGCAGCTGCACCGCGACGAGCGCCGCAAAGACATAGGCCAGCGACAAAAGGATATGCGCGAAGGGATCGACGCCCTGTCCGACCCCGGCCCCGGGCACGATCTGCTCGCCGGTCAGGCGCAGCCACGCGATGAAGGCCACCGCGGGCGGCGCGATCAGGATCACCAGCGTCGGCTGCAGCTTGCTCGGCAGGGGATCGTGGAAGATCAGACGGTTGAACACCAGCGTCAACAACACGAGCCAAAACAGCATCCCGGCCGAGAAGAACAGCCAGCTGATCTCGATGAAACCAAGCTGCGCGCCCGCCACTGGCACGATCACATTGCCCACCGCCGGGATGAACCATGCCGGGTTCAGCTGCCCGTGTTTGAAACTGCGCGTCCCGATCCAGTTGGTCACGACCGCGAGTGTCATGATCCCCTGCAGAGTCGTACCCGCCAGCCACAGCAGGAGCGCAAGCGAGGTCGAGACCGTCAGCGCCCCGGTCGCCAGCAGCAACAGCGAGATCGCGACGGTCGGGAAGAAGGCCAGCCGGATCGGGTGATGCCATTCCGCGCTCACAGCTTGCGGGTGCCGCGCGGCCTTGGCGAGATAGAAGACCGAGATCAGCACGAAGACCACGCCGGTCACCGCGAAACTCACCTGATAGGGCAACGGCCCGAGCCCGAGCGGCTTGGCCGCCGCGCGCAGCGCCAGCGTGAAGCCCCCGAGCCCCATCGTCGTCGCATAGAAGGTGATCGGAAAATGCTCGAGCCGACTATGCGCGGCACTCGTTTCAGCCAGACTGCTCATCTTGCCCTCCCGGTGGCCATCGCCGCGCGGGGCCGAACGGCCCACAACGCGACGGATCAGATCACCCGCGCCGCGCCGGACCAATCCGCGCGACGGGGCCACACCTCTCATTTACTCACGCATCCGTGTGTGAGGAGTCTGACAAATGGACGCATTCGCCGCGCCGGGTGCTGCGCGCGTCTAAGTCCCGCGCATATTGCCTCCGGCGGATCCCCGCTTGCGCCAGACCCGCTCTGTGACGAAAATTTTCAAGGAACGTGACATAGGTCAAACCTGCGAGGTAAACTTACCTATATCACCGCTTCGTGAGCTGGAGGAGTTGCGATGCGTCTGACCACACGAACCAATCTCGCGATGCGCGTGCTGATGTTCTGCGCGGTCAATCCGCATCGCACCGTGCGCAAACACGAGATCGCGGAGGCCTGTAACGCGTCCGAGAACCATCTCGCGCAGGTCATCAACACGCTCGCACGCGAGAATTTCATCACCACCCTGGGCGGTCGCGCTGGCGGGATGCAACTCGCCCGCCCGCCCGAAGAGATCGGCGTGGGCAAAGTGCTGCGCGCCTTCGAGGCCGCCCTGCCCTTCGCGGAATGTTTCGATACCGAGACCAACACCTGCCCGCTGCGCGACGCCTGTCTGTTCCGCGATGCGCTGAGTGATGCGCTCGAGGCCTTTTACGGGACGCTGGACCGCAAGACGCTCGCCGATCTGGTCGACAACAACACTGCGCTAGAGGCGATGCTCAGCCTGCCCGGCCTGCAGCCGCTGTCGATCTGCGCAACCGCACGCGCCGCGGAATAACCGCCGCGACATGACGCTCCGGTAGGTCCATATTTCTGACGCATTGCCGTGCGCAGCAGCGCTTTCGTGGCGCCAACGTCACAGTTTCATGACACCCGCTCACGGCAAAGAGATCAAAATTCAGTTTCGCTTGACCCCCCCTTTTCCCGGCGAGAGCCTGTGTCTACTTGTCGCAGCAACGGGAAGACCCCGCTAAACGCGACTCATCACAAGGCTTAGGTCATGCAACAGCAATCGGGCACTCAATCAGGCCAGCAACAGCAAGGCGGCACGAACCGTCCTGGCCAGCAACAAGGCCAAACGGGCAATACGACCCAACAGAACGGCACCGTATTCGACGACTGGGCGTCCATCTGACGCCATTTCTCGCGTCGCGATGATAGCGGCGCTGGCAGGCTCCGCAACCGGCATCTTCATTCACTGCCGGTTTTCGCGCCGCCTCCCATTCGGTCTCTCCTTCGCGCTGCTCTTGCGTGGCGCGAAGTCCGCTCTCAAACTGTCCCGACGCCAGCCCGCGCGATACTGATACAGCGCGCCCCGAAGGACCGTCCGGCACGATGAGCACCTCTCTCACATCCATCAAGGGGATCGGCCCCGCCACCGCCGAAGGTTTCATGCGCGCCGGGATCACCTCGGCCGAGGAACTGCGCGAGATCGGCGCGGACGCCGCCTATACCGCGTGGATCGAGGTCGGCAACCCCGCCCATTTCATCGGCTATTACGCGCTGCACATGGCGCTGCAGGGGCGCCCGTGGAACGATTGCCGCGGCGCCGAGAAGGCCGAATTCCGCAAGAAATTCGATGCACTTAAGGCGCGGATCGCGGCGAGCGACAGCAGCACCCAATCCGCAAAAGAGAAGGGCCGCGCCCGGCTGGACGCGGCCCTCTCGGAAATTGGTCTGATCGCGAAACGCTAGATCAGCCGACGATCTCGAGACCCGAGAAGAAGAACGAGATTTCTTCCGCAGCGGTTTCCGGAGCGTCGGAGCCGTGCACCGAGTTCTCGCCCACGGAGAGCGCGTATTCCTTGCGGATGGTACCCTCGTCGGCTTCCGCCGGGTTGGTCGCGCCCATCACTTCGCGGTTCTTGGCGATCGCGCCTTCACCCTCGAGCACCTGAACGACGACCGGCTCGGAGGCCATGAACTCGCACAGTTCGCCGTAGAAGGGGCGCTCTTTGTGGACTTCGTAGAACTTGCCGGCCTGATCCATGGTCAGCTGGATGCGCTTCTGCGCGACGATGCGCAGACCCGCTTCCTCGAACTTGGCGTTGATCTTGCCGGTGAGGTTGCGCTTGGTCGCGTCGGGTTTGATGATGCTCAGCGTGCGTTCGATGGCCATGTGTGACCCTTTCCTTGTGGTTCGTGGCCGGTATCCGGTCCGAAATATCTGCCGCGCCTGCTACCATGCAGGGGAAGCCTTGAAAAGCCCTCATGGGCGGGGCTGCGGCGACTCTAGATTGGGTTTGTGACCGTTTGGTCAAGGCCGATCGGCAGGTCGTTGCGCGGGTTTGCGCCCGCAGATGCCTCCGGCGGGGATATTTTTGCCAAGCCGAAGGGGCCGCAGCGCGCAGCAGCGATTGACTGTTGCCCGCCCCTGCGCCAAGTCAGGCCCCATGTTGCGCATCTCCGATATCTCCTTTTCGATCGACGGCCGTCCGCTCTTTGCGAACGCCTCCGCCACCATCCCCGAAGGCCACAAGGTCGGCCTCGTCGGCCCCAACGGCGCGGGCAAGACGACACTGTTCCGGCTGATCCGGGGCGAGCTGACGCTGGATGGCGGCGAGATCGGCCTGCCCTCGCGCGCACGCGTCGGCGGCGTGGCTCAGGAAGTGCCGTCCTCGTCGACCTCGCTGCTCGATACGGTGCTGGCCGCCGACGAGGAACGCGCGAGCCTTCTGGCCGAGGCAGAGACGGCGACCGACGCGCATCGCATCGCCGAGGTGCAGACGCGGCTGGTCGATATCGACGCGTGGTCGGGCGAGGCGCGGGCGAGCGCCATCCTGAAAGGCCTCGGCTTCGACATGGAGGCGCAAAAGCGCCCCTGCTCGGATTTCTCCGGCGGCTGGCGGATGCGCGTGGCGCTGGCGGGCGTGCTCTTCGCGCAGCCCGATCTGCTGCTCTTGGACGAACCGACGAACTATCTCGATCTCGAAGGCGCGCTCTGGCTGGAAAGCTACCTGATGCGCTACCCGCATACGGTGATCGTGATCTCCCACGACCGCGATCTTCTGAACCGCGCCGTGGGCTCGATCCTGCATCTCGAGGATCGGCAACTCACGCTTTATCAAGGCGGCTACGACACGTTTGCGCGCACCCGCCGGCTGCGCCGCGAGGCGCAGGCCGCCCAAGCCAAGAAGCAGGAGGCCCGTCGCGCCCATCTGCAAGGCTTCGTGGATCGCTTCCGCGCGCAGGCCACCAAGGCCAAGCAGGCGCAGGCGCGCGTCAAGATGCTCGAGAAGATGGAGCCGATCACCGCGCCTGAAGAAGCGGCGAAACAGGTCTTCACCTTCCCCGCGCCGGAACAGCTCTCCCCGCCGATCATCGCGATGGAAGGTGCCGCCGTGGGCTATGGCGGGCCCGCGATCCTCAAGCAGCTCAACCTGCGCATCGATCAGGACGACCGGATCGCGCTGCTGGGCCGGAACGGCGAGGGGAAATCCACTCTTTCCAAGCTCTTGGCGGACAAACTTCAGGTGATGGACGGCAAGATCACGCGCTCGTCCAAGCTGCGGATCGGCTATTTCGCGCAGCATCAGGTCGACGAGCTGGACCTGAAAGAGACGCCGCTCACCCATCTCAAGCGCGAGCGCCCCGACGAGCATCCCGCCAAGCTGCGCGCGCGGCTTGCAGGCTTCGGCCTCGGCGCGGATCAGGCGGAGACGGCGGTGGGCAAGCTCTCGGGCGGGCAGAAGGCGCGGCTGTCGCTGTTGCTGGCGACGCTCGATGCGCCACACCTCTTGATCCTCGACGAGCCGACGAACCACCTCGATATCGAGAGCCGCGAGGCGCTGGTGACCGCGCTCACCGAATATTCCGGCGCGGTGATCCTTGTCAGCCACGACATGCACCTGCTGGGGCTGGTGGCCGACCGGCTCTGGCTGGTCAAAGGCGGCGCGGTCGCGCCCTATCAGGGCGATCTGGAAAGCTACCGCGCGGAGTTGCTGGCACCACCGCCCGAGGACAAGCCCGCGAAATCGGCCGCTCCGAAAGCCGCGAAACCGTCGCGCTGTGCGATGACCACCATGAAGCGCGAGGTCCGCGACTGCGAGGCCCGGGTCGAGAAGCTGAGCGACATGCTCGAGAAACTCGACGCGAAACTCGCCGATCCCACGCTCTACGAGCCTGAAAAAGCCCGAGATCTCGCGATCTGGCAGGCCAAGCACACCGAGGCGACCAAGGCGATGGAGAAGGCCGAGGCGCTCTGGATGGCGGCGCTGGAGAAACTCGAGACCGCCGAGCAGGACTGAGATCAATGAAGGGGCCGCGCGCCCCTTCTTCTCGATCCAAATATCCCCGCCGGAGGCACCTGCCCCCTCAACCAGCGCGGCGCATCACAGCTTGTAGATCCCCTCGAATTTCCGCGTCAGATAAGCCAGCAGCGGCGTCTCGGTCGGCTCGAACCCGCAGGCGTTCTGGATCGTCTCGCGCGGGGTGCGCAACCCGCCGTGGACGCGCAGGTTCTCGTCGAGCCATTGCTTGGCCGGGCTCGCATCGCCCTCGGCCAATGCCGCGTCGATGCCGGGCGTGACCGCGCGCATCGCCTCGTCGAGACAGCCCGCATAGACATTGCCCAGAGCGTAGGTCGGGAAATAGCCGAACAGTCCCACCGACCAATGCACATCCTGCAGGAAGCCCTGGCTGGGCTTGCTGACCTTCACGCCGAAATCCTGCTCGAAACGGGCATTCCACGCCTCTTCGAGATCGGCGACCTCCAGCTTGCCCGAGATCAGGTCGCGCTCCAGATCGAAGCGCAGCATGATGTGAAGATTGTAGTTCAGCTCGTCCGATTCCGTGCGGATGAAGCCCATATCGACGCGGTTGACCAGCGCGTGGAAGGCCTCCGTATCCATGCCGAGATCACCGAACGCATCGGTCATGCGCTGATGCAGCCAGCCGGTGAACGGGGCCGAGCGGCCGAGCTGGTTCTCGTAGATCCGGCTCTGGCTCTCATGCACGCCCATCGAGACGCCATGGCCCAGCGGCGTGAAGCGATAGGCCGGGTTGATCGCCTGCTCGTAGGTCGCGTGGCCGACCTCGTGGATCGTCGAGTAGATATTGCCGAACGGGTCGGATTCAGAGATCCGGGTGGTAATGCGCGCATCGTCGCCGCCGCCCGAGGAGAACGGGTGAACCGACATGTCGAGCCGCCCGCGCGTCCAGTCATAGCCGAAGGCGGAGGCGCATTTGCGCGCGAGCCGCAGTTGCGCGTTCTCGGGGAAGACCTTGTCGAAGGGCTGCGGCAAGACCTCCGAGCCCAGCACCCGGTCGCGCAGTTCCACCAGCGGGCCGCGCATCCGGTCGAAGACCGTGGCGATTTCCTTCGACGTCGCGCCCGGCTCATAGTCGTCGAGCAGCGCATCGTAGAGATTGCCCTCGGACAGGCATTCGGCCTCTTCACGCTTGAGACGCACAACCTCTTCCAGCGTCGGCAGGAAGGCGGAGGCATCCTCATTGGCGCGGGCTTCCGCCCAGATGCCCTGAGACAGCGAGGTCAGACGCGCCATCTCGGTCGCAAGGCGTGCCGGGATGCGGGTCGCGCGGTTGTAGCTGCGCCCCACCAGATCGAGGACGCGCGCGCTGACCGCGTCATCGGCCTCGGCGCGGGCCAGCCAGTCCTCGATGCGCGGATCGGTGCGGCGCGCATGCAGCACCGATTCCAGCGCGGCGGATTCTTCGGCGCGCTGATCGGCAGCGCCGCGCGGCATCATCACCTCTTGGTCCCAGCTTAGCAGCCCGGCGATATTGCCCAGCGCTTCGGTTTCGCGCTGATGCGCGAGCAGGTCCTGATAGGCGCTCATACGCGGCCCTCCCGGATGGAACGAACAAGGGGGAAGCGCGCCATGTGACGCGCACGGATCACGAGGACCCAGGTGATGATAGCACCGAATTGGTGGATGAGACCCAGCCACCAGTAATTCACCAGCTCAAGCGCGGTGGTGATGCCCAGCACCATCTGGAAGAAGATCATCGCCGCCATCAGCGCGAAGGCTTCCTTGGTGCGCGGATGGGCCGAGCTGCGCGCGCGCCATGCGGCGTAAAGGCCGGAGGCGAAGACGAGATAGCCGACCATGCGGTGCATGAATTGCACCAGTGCCGGATTCTCGAAGAAGTTACGCCACAGCGGCGTGTAATCGAAGCTCTCCGACGGCAGGAACTGCCCGTTCATCGAGGGCCATGTCGGGAAGGCGAGCCCTGCGTCGATCCCCGCCGTGAGTGCGCCGAGGATGATCTGCACGAACACGAGCCCGATCAGCACCGAGCCGATCCGGGTCAGGCGCGGCTCGGCCAGACGGCGGGCCTGCAACAGCGCCGATTCCGGGCGCGAGAGCTGCAGCGCGAACCACGAGATCAGGCCGAGGATGATGAAGGCGAGGCCGAGGTGCGTGGCCAGCCGGTAGGAGGCCACGGACGTCATCCGCCCCACGAGGCCCGAGGACACCATCCACCAGCCGATCGCGCCCTGCAGACCGCCCAATATCCCGAGGCTGAACAGTCGCCCTGTCCATCCCGTCGGGATTTTCTTGGTCAGCCAGAAGCCGATGAAGCCGATGAACCAGACCATGCCGATCAGGCGGCCTAGCTGCCGATGGCCCCATTCCCACCAGAAGATGCCCTTGAACTCGGACACGGTCATGTTGGGGTTCATGTATTTGAACTGCGGGCTCTCTTTGTAATGGGTGAATTCCGCCTGCCAGTCGGCATCGCTCATCGGCGGGATCGCCCCCGAGATCGGATCCCAGCGCGTGATCGACAGCCCGCTATCGGTGAGGCGCGTGGCCCCGCCCACGGCGATCATCGCCACGACCAGCGTGAACAGCACGAACAGCCACATCCGGATCGCCCGGCGCGCGCCGCGGGGCTTTGCGTCGATCATGCCGCCCTTGGGTTCGGCCCGCGTGGTGGTGCCCTCCGATCCAACTTCCTCGAAGATGCTGCGTTTCTCGCTCATGCGTGCGGACCCCCGGCTTGTCTGTCGCCTGTTCTTGGCAGAAATTTGCGCGAGGGCAAACTAGGCCGCCCCCTCACCGGGGGCAAGGGGGCGGGAAGGCGCAGGGCGCGCGGTCGGGGACCACTTAGACGTGATCGGACAGCCTCAGTCGAAATCCTCGCGAATGATGCGATCTTCCTCGACGCCAAGCTCCTTCAGCGTGGCCTCGATCTCATCGACCATCTTGTCGGGGCCGCAGATGTAGAACTTGCCGCTCTCCTTCTCGACGTAGGGCGCGAGGAAGCCGCGATCGACATACATCGAAACGACGCCCTTGCCGGGATCGTCCTGATCGGTGACGGTCCAGACGGTCTCCAGACCCTCCATCGCCTCGAACTCGTCGCGCAGGATGATGTCGGCTTCGGTCTTGTTCGAGAAGATCAGACGACAGCCCTCCAGCGTGCCTTCGCGGGCCAGACGCGCGCGCAGGATCGAGACGAAAGGCGTCACCCCTGCCCCGCCTGCGATGAAAGTGCCGGGGCCTTCGTCCTTGATCGCGCCCCACGGATCGGAGACTTCCACCGCCTCGCCGGGCTGGAGCGTCGCGATCTGCTCGGTCACGCCATCATGGTCGGGATAGCTCTTGATGACGAATTCAAGCGTGTCGCCATCTAGCGAATTGGTGAAGGTGAACGGACGCTGCTCGTCGGTCCAGCCCTCGCGGGTCAGGTTCAGATCGACCGCCTGACCGGGCGCGAAGTCGAACCCCTCGGGGCGCGGGAAGACGAGGTGGTGCGTGTCATGGGTGACGGGGGAAATGCTTTGCAATTCGAGACGGGTGCTCATGGCGGGCTCCTTTCGTTGAAGAGCGAACGCGAGGCTTTGTGCAGGCGTTCCCACCCGACTGGGCGGATCGCAAAGAAAAGGGCCGCGCGAGGGAATGTCGCGCGGCCCTTGGCGTTTCTACGGATGCAGCGGTTCGGATCAGAAGCCCAGCGCCGCACGGATCTGATCGACCACACCTTCGACGAGTTGGGGATTGTCGCGCGCGCTTTGCACCGCTGTGCGCAATTGCTCCTTCGTCGCTTCGGGCAGCTCGGAGGTGTCGACGATATCCATCACCCGATCCGCGTCGAACCCTTCCACTGTCAGCGCCTTCGCCGCGCTCATCACGCCCTGCGCCGGCACCGGCTTTTGCGTGTCGCCACCGCTCGCGGTACCTGCGGGGGCCGCCGACTGTGCGGCATTGGTCGCAGCGGCTGCGGCGTCGGCGGCGGCATTGGCG
>NZ_DFRG01000162.1:0-221 GCF_002378135.1 Thioclava sp. UBA3469 | reverse complement strand
GGCGTCGGCGGCGGCATTGGCGGCTTGGCTGGCGGCATCGGCTGCCGCTTTTGCCGCCGTGCTCGCGCCTTCGACAGCGCTATCGGTCGCCTCCTCTTGCGCCCCGCTGGCCGCCGAGGCGGCCGCATTCGCAGCTTTCGCGGCCGCTTCCGCCGCCGCCGTTGCAGCCTTCGCGGCATCGGTGGCAGCCGCGCTGGCCGTATCGCTTGAGGAATCCATCG
>NZ_DFRG01000273.1:0-2997 GCF_002378135.1 Thioclava sp. UBA3469 | reverse complement strand
GATGTCGGCGCCCTTCTTGCCGATGATGACGCCGGGACGCGCAGCATAGATCGACACGCGGCACAGCTTGGCCGGACGTTCGATCACCACCTTCGAAATCGCTGCCTGCGGCAGGTTGTCGATGATGTACTTGCGGATCTCGATGTCTTCCTTGAGCAGCTTGGCATAGTCGCCACCTTCGGCGTACCAGCGGCTGTCCCAGGTGCGGTTGATCTGCAGGCGCAGACCGATCGGATTGCTCTTGTGACCCATCTTACGCCTCTTCTGCTTCGCGTACGACGATCCGCAGCCGGCTGAACGGCTTCAGGATCCGCGTGGACTTGCCACGGCCGCGCGTTGCGAACCGCTTCATGGTGATCGACTTGCCGACCGACGCCTCGGCGACGACGAGCGCGTCGACATCGAGGTCGTGATTGTTCTCCGCATTGGCGATCGCCCCGACGAACTCGGGGATCAGGCCGAATTTGAGCAGGTCTTCCGGTTCGCTCTTCTCGAGCAGTTCGCCAACGCGGCGCTTGTCCGGATCGGACACATGCGCGCCGAAACCGATCGAGCGCTTCTGCAGGCGATCGGCAATGATCTTGTCGAGACCGGCAAATGCGCCACCGCAGATGAACAGGATGTTCGTGGTGTCGACCTGCAGGAATTCCTGCTGCGGATGCTTGCGCCCGCCCTGCGGCGGCACGGAGGCCACGGTGCCCTCCATGATCTTCAGCAGCGCCTGCTGCACACCCTCGCCCGACACGTCGCGCGTTATGGACGGGTTGTCCGACTTACGGGTGATCTTGTCGACCTCGTCGATATAAACGATGCCGCGCTGCGCCCGCTCGACGTTGTATTCCGAGGCCTGAAGCAGCTTGAGGATGATATTCTCCACATCCTCACCCACGTAACCGGCTTCGGTCAGCGTGGTCGCATCCGCCATCGTGAAGGGCACATCGAGGATGCGCGCCAGCGTCTGGGCCAGAAGTGTCTTGCCGCAGCCCGTCGGGCCGATCAGCAGGATGTTCGACTTCGCCAGTTCGATGTCGGTCTTCGTGCCGTGATTGAGGCGCTTGTAGTGGTTGTGCACCGCAACCGAGAGCACGCGCTTGGCATGTTCCTGACCGATCACGTAATCGTCGAGCACCTGGCAGATATCGCGCGGGGTCGGCACGCCATCGGTGGATTTCAGCCCGGCCGATTTCGTCTCCTCGCGGATGATGTCCATGCACAGCTCGACGCATTCGTCACAGATGAACACGGTCGGGCCCGCGATCAGCTTGCGGACCTCATGCTGGCTTTTGCCGCAGAACGAGCAGTAGAGCGTGTTCTTGCTGTCGGAGCCGTTCGAGTTCGCCATCTCTTACCTCTGCTGCCCGGGCTGCCCCCGGGCTTCGTGAATTGGCCTGTCCCATCAAGACTAGGACAGGCCAACCGTCACCTCAATGTCAAAATCGCCCCGAAGTTAAGCGGGAGGATCACTTTTCTCCGTCGTCGCTGACGCGGCTCTCGAGGATCTCGTCGATCAGACCCCAGGACTTCGCTTCTTCGGCGGACATGAAGTTGTCGCGCTCGAGACCGGCCTCGATCGTGTCGTAGTCGTTGCCGGTGTGCTTGACGTAGATTTCGTTCAAGCGACGCTTGAGTTTCTCGGTCTCGCGGGCGTGGATCATGATGTCGGTCGCCTGACCCTGATAGCCACCCGAGGGCTGGTGCACCATGACGCGGCTGTTGGGCAGCGAGAAGCGCATTCCCTTTTCGCCCGCGGTCAGCAGCAGCGAGCCCATCGACGCCGCCTGCCCGATCACCAGGGTCGAGACCTTCGGCTTGATGTATTGCATCGTGTCGTAGATCGAGAGACCGCTCGTCACCACGCCGCCCGGCGAGTTGATATACATCGCGATCTCTTTTTTCGGGTTCTCGGCCTCGAGGAAGAGAAGCTGCGCGCAGATCAGGGTCGACATGCCGTCATGGACCGGCCCCGACAGGAAGATGATGCGCTCTTTCAGCAGGCGCGAGTAGATGTCGTAGGCACGCTCGCCGCGCGAGGTCTGCTCGACCACCATCGGCACCAGCGTGTTCATGTAAAACTCGTGGGGATCTTTCATCTCGGCCCTTCCTGGTCGTTCGACGCTGTTCATAGCGTGTGATCTTTACAGAAGTCTTAGTGACCGCATCGGGGACCTTCAAGGGCGCTGACCCCGCGCGAAGGGCTGCCGCGGCGCAAATATTGGCCGTCGGCGGGTGCGTGTTAATCGCATGGAAAGGGTCTGGACGTAGCGTGTCGGCGATTTTGCGGGAATGCGCCCGTGTGGAAAAATGAGGCGGACATGTCCAAATCCGAGGCTGGCGCAAGCGCCTGGCACACCGTGATGCTCAAATTGCTGATCCTGATCGCGGCGGCGGGGTTCGTGTTCGCGACGCTGATGACGCTGCTCACGATCAATTCGAACCATCGTCGCGCCAATGAGGCAGCGCGGGCACATCTCGACCAAATCCTGCCGATGCTCGGCGATTCGGTGACGGATGCGCTGATCACGGGGCGGATCGCGGATGCGACGCATGAGTTAGAAAACGTGCTCGCGGGCTCGGACGGTGCAGGCCAATCCGCAATCGCGCTCAACAGACGCGGCACGGTTATGGCCGATGCTGGCGCGCCCGATCCCGCTCTTGTCACTCTGGCGCAAAGCGCGCTTGAGGCCAACGACAGGGCGATCTCGGCAGATGGGCTGAGCGAGGCAATTCCACTGCGCATTTCTCCGGAGGATCCGCCGATCGCCGCGATTGCCCTGCGCTGGAGTCCGGCCCCCGCCATCGCTCGCGCGCGAAAGGACATGGTCCGCAACCTCGCTTTCACCGCTTTGATTTTCGCGGGCATTCTCGGCGGTGTGATGCTGGGCGCGCGCTGGCTGATCACCCGCCCCCTCACCCGCGTGACGGAGGCGATGCGCTCCGTGGCCGGGGGACAACTCGATACGGACATCCCGGCTACCGGTCGCCGCGACGAAATCGGTG
>NZ_DFRG01000215.1:0-11236 GCF_002378135.1 Thioclava sp. UBA3469 | reverse complement strand
GCAGAGTCGGGCGCAGCCCCGTAGAGCGGCACGCCCGCGCCCATCTCGGGATAGGCGACGGCGAGCTTGTTCACCACGCCCCCGCCATAGCAGAACCCAGTCGCGCCGACCTTGCCATTGGTGCCGTCGAGCGTCTGGAGATACTCGAACCCGGCGAAGAAATCGTTGAGCAGCGCGCCCTGATCGAGGCTGCGCTGCATCGTGCGCCCCTCGTCATCATTGCCCGGATATCCGCCGAGCGAGGACAGCCCATCGGGGCCCATCGCCACGAAGCCCGCCTTGGCCAACCTGCGCACCACGTCGCGGATATAGGGGTTCAGGCCGCGGTTCTCATGCACGACGAGGATCGCGGCGGGCGGGGTGTCCGGATCGATCTGCGTCGGGCGCACGAGATAGGCGGTAATCTCGCCGGTGCCGTTTGGGCTGTCATAGGTGATGTCTTCGCCCAGAATGTCGGGATCGTCCTCGGCCACTTGCTGAGCCAGCGCATAATCGGGGGCAAGCGCCCCGAGGATCGCCAGCGCGGTCACGCCGCCCACTGCCCATTTCCCCGCCCGATCGAGAAATTCCCGTTTCGAGATCTTGCCATGGACATAGTAATCGTAAAGATCGAGAAGTTCCTGGTCGAAATCGGCCGCCGTCAAGCGACGCGCATTGGCTGGATCGGTCATGGTGAATCCTCCTCCTGAGACCGGGAAGCATATCACGAACGAGTGATTTTCATTCGCATTATCGACGCGCATTTCATGCGAGGCGCCCTCCTCACGCCGCCGCTCATCTTGGGTGCCGCGTCGCATCACAAACCAAATATTCTCAATAGACCTTGGGTTGCATCTTGCAATTACGTTACGTTTATAGGTTGTTAAACCTATTGGCCCCGCCCCGCTGTAACGTGTCATCTCGAGGAGCCCCGAATTGAAAACTTTTCGCCCTGTCATCGGTATCGTTTTAGTCGCGGGCGCGCTTTGGGTGATCGTCGGAGAGCAGATGTCGGGCGTGAGCGCCGATGCCGTCGTCAATGCGCCCGTGGTCACGGTGCGCAGCAGCACCGCCGGCAAACTCTCGATGCCGAAACGACCGCTTGGCGCCCATGTCGACAAGGGTGAGCGGCTGGCCACCGTCGATGATATCCTTTCGGACACGACGCGGCTCGAAGATTTGCGAATGGAGCAGGCGAATGCCGAGGCGAATGTCGCGCGGATCAAAAGCGACCTCGCCGCCAAACGCACGCAACGCGACGCCTATAGCGCGCGCACTAAGCTCTATCGCACGCATCGCATCGCCGAGATCGAGACGAAGCTGAAATTCGCCCGCGCGCGGCTCGACCGGCTGCAGCCCAATGCGCAAAGCTCGGAGACGAGTGCCACGAAAGTGGCGCAGACCGCCCCGGCGGAGAATGGCCCCGTGACGCAAGCGCGCGAAGACGTGGCGCTGCTTGAAAACGCGCTCGATGCCGCCAAGTCCGGCGTCTATCTGGGCGACGGCTATAATGACGCGCCGAGCTCCGAACAGCGCGGCGCGCTTCTCGACGAGGAGATCGCCTCGCTCGAGGCGGACCTCACCGAGGCCGAGACCCGCGTCCAGACGCTCGACGCGCGCCGGTCGAAGGAACAGACGCGGGTGAACACTCTGGCCTCGAGCCAAGTGACATCGCCTGCAAACGGGATCTACTGGGAGACCCAGCAGGCGGATGGCGTGACGGTGCAGCGCGGCGACCCGATCATGTCGCTCGTCGATTGCGACGTCTCGCTGGTGACCGCCTCGGTGAGCGAAGGCGTCTACAACAACCTCAAGGTGGGCGATTCCGCGACCTTCAAGCTGGCTGCCCGCGACAAGATCTACGACGCGACGATTGCGCGGCTCGCGGGCAGCGGCGCGGCGCGCGTCTACCAGCACCTCGCCATCGCGCCGAGCCAGAAACATCTCGAGCGCTACGACGTGACGCTTCTCGTTCCGGACCTGAAATCCGATGCCGATCTCGACTGTCCCGTGGGGCGCACCGGGCGGGTGTTCTTCGAGCATCGTCCCCTCGACTTCCTGCGCTGAGGGCGGGGCGGCATGTTCTTCTATCCGCAACTGGGAGAGCTTGGCTCGGCGGCGATGCAGCTCATCCTCGTCGTGGGCATCACCGCCATTCTGCCGAGCTTCGTCAAACCGCGGCGCAACTGGCACCGGGCGGTCTTGCTGGGGATCAGCGCTGTGCTCGCGCTGCGCTATATCTGGTGGCGCGCGACCGAGACCCTCGCCCCGCCCGGCCTGACGCTGGATGCTCTGGCGAGCTGGTCTCTCTACGCTCTCGAAGTCTTCACCATGATCGGATCGCTCAGCGCCTTTCTGGTTCTGTCGCGGATCAAGCTGCGCAGCGAGGAAGCGGATCAATACGCCAATCTCCCGACGGAGAAAGAGCCGCTCGTCGCGATCCTGATCGCCACCTATAACGAGGATCGCGACGTTCTCGAACGCACTATCGTGGGCGCGAAATTCCTGCGCCATCGCAACAAGATGATCATGGTCTGCGACGACAGCCGCCGCGATTGGCTGCGCGATTTCTGCGAGACCAAGGGTGTGCGCTACATGCGCCGGGCCGATAACGAGGGGCAGAAGGCGGGCAATATCAACCACGCGCTGGACCGGCTGGCCGAGGAAGAAGTGCAGCCCGATTTCGTGGCGATCCTCGATGCGGATTTCGTGCCCCATCGCGGCTTCATCTCGCGCACGCTGGCGCTGTTCCACGACCCCGAAGTGGGCCTCGTGCAGACGCCGCAACATTTCTTCAACTCCGACCCGATCCAGCACAATTTTCGCCTCGACAGCTCCTACCCGGACGAGCAGCGCTTCTTCTTCGACCAGATGCAGCCCGCGCGCGACGGCTGGGGGATCGCCTTTTGCTGCGGCACCTCCTCGGTCTGCCGCTGGAGCGCGCTGCGCGAGATCGGCGGCTTCAACACCGAGAGCGTGACCGAGGATTTCATGCTGACGCTGGCGTTGCAGAACGCAGGCTGGCGCACCGTCTATCTGGCCGAGCCGCTGACCGAAGGGCTCGCCCCCGAAGGCCTCAAGGAATACATCACCCAGCGCGCCCGTTGGTGCCTCGGCCTGATGCAGATCGCGCGGTCCTCGCTCGGCCCGTTCTCGAAAAGCAACCTGCGACTGCGCGACCGCTGGAGCGTCATCGACTCGATCTTCTATTGGACCACGACCTTCCCCTTCCGGATCGCGGCGATCTGCTACCCGCTGCTCTACTGGTATTTCAACATCACGGTGGTGAATGCGGGCCTCGCGGATGTGCTGAGCTATTTCGGGGTCTATTACCTGTGGAGCCTGATGATACTGAACATGCTCAGCCGCGGCATGGTCGTGCCGCTGCTGAACGACGTGAGCCAGTTGATCGGCGCGATCCCGATCGCGCGCGCCGCGTTCACCGGCTTGCTGCGGCCCCATGGCCACCCGTTTTCGGTGACGGCGAAAGGCGGGGATCGGTCGAAAGTCGTCGTGCAATGGCGGATCATGATGCCGTTCCTGATCCTGTTCTTCCTGACGCTGGGCGGCCTTCTGATCGGGATCGTCTGGGACCGCTTCGCCTATTACGACGCAGGCGACGGCAAATGGGTGATCCTGTTCTGGACGGTCTATAACCTGTTCCTGCTGGCCGCGACCTGCCGTGCCTGCGTCGAGCTGCCCCGGCGCGAAATCCATGTGGCCGACAAGCCCGAGCGGATTTCCTTCGTCTCCGACGGCACGGAATACTGGGTCTGGATGACCTCGTTCACGATGGACACGGTGCGCCTGCGTGGCCTGACCCTGCCGGAACAGACCCGGGGGATCCTGACGATCGACCTGATCACCGA
The DNA here is from genome assembly GCF_002378135.1 of Thioclava sp. UBA3469. Taxonomy (NCBI): domain Bacteria; kingdom Pseudomonadati; phylum Pseudomonadota; class Alphaproteobacteria; order Rhodobacterales; family Paracoccaceae; genus Thioclava; species Thioclava sp. UBA3469. The sequence continues at coordinate 7,388 of NZ_DFRG01000215.1, read as the reverse complement.
CCCGATCGAATGCTACGTCATCGCGAAGACCCGCGATGGCGCGCGCCTCCAGCTTCTGCCGACGGAGGAGCAGCGCGAAGAACTGTTCGTGCGTTTCTATGCCGAAGGGAACGAGCCGGGCGTCAGCCATGTTCGCCCGAGCGCGCTTCTGCACGACATCTACCGCCGTTTCTTGCCGAAATTCTCCTCGGACGAGTGAGCCCGCGGGGCGCGCGATTAATAGGTATTGATGGAGATGCCGACGAAGGCTTCCTTGGCCAACGCGCGCCACCCCGCCCGGATCGAGACCGGCCCGCCGTCGATTTTCTGGGTCACCGCGATGGTACGCTCGGAATAGGTGTCGCTCCCGCCAGCCGAGAGCTCTAGCCCCAGCCCGGAGCGGTTCCCGGCCTGAAACACCGCAAACCAGTCCTGATCGATCGTGTTGTATTGCCCCAGCATGAAGACATGCCCGAAGCTGGTCGGCGTATACCGCTCCAGCCCCACGCGCGCGCCGAGTCGCCAGTTATCGTCCGCCAAGGTGCGCCCGATGCTGGGGCCGAGCTTCAGCGTGCCGATTCCCTCGAGCGCGAAGTCCCGCGTCACGGCCGCGCCGGTCGACCATCCGCCATCGTAATCCGAGAAATTCGCGCTGAAGCTCACTTTCCCGCGCGACATCGAAAAGACCGTGTCGGAGGTATTCTGCGCCGCGTCGAACTGCACAAACGTGCCATCCGCGCGGGCTTGCGAGCCCGCCCCCAGTGACAGTGCCAGACAGGTCGCGATCGCGACGCTTACATCTTGAATCTTTTGCATATTACGTGTCCTGTAAGCCTGTGCCCGAGACCTTTGCGGCCCCTCGATCTGCTATTTGGTTTTTGCGGAAAGACCCGTCGATCGAGCCCTCGCAGCCCCGTGCCCCGGGAGCTTGTTCCTTCGAGTGTTTGGCATCGCTTTGCGCTTTGCAAGCCATCCTTCCGGTCCGCGAAAAAATTTACCTTGAAATGGGCCCGCACCACTTTCTCGCCGTATTTACTCAGTAACCATGATTTAAATCGGACCCCTTCTACAATTAACGTAGGATTGAAGCGAAGATGACCATTCGTCGACATCACAATCTCGGAGGCATTTTCCTACGCACCGCTCTGGCGATGGTGCTCGTCGTGGCAGCGACGGCCGTCTTCGTCGCCAAGGTCGTGTCGGATCAGGCCCATGAATTTCAGACAGCCATTGAACACAAACTGGTCCTGAGAGGCTCGGATGCGATCGCGCTCAGCTTCAACACGGCCCTGATGCGCGAATGGGACAGTATGCATGCCGTTGCGCGAAGCATCGGCACCGCGTCGCAAGACGACATCAACAAGTTCATGGACGCCGTCGCCCGCACCGGGGGTCAGGTCGCCTGGGCAGGCTTCGCCGCGCCCGATGGCACGATCATCTCCGGCTCGAACGGCTATGAAGTCGGCAAGAATGTCAGCTCCAAGCGGTGGTTCCGCGATGGTATCCGCGTGCCGTCGGTCGATTCCATCACCGAGACGGCCACCAATGCGCTGACCGGCAAGATGGAGTATTTCCTGAACCTCTCCACCCCCGTGAAGGGCCCGGACGGCCAGAAGATCGGCGTGCTCGTCTACCGCGTGCGGATCGCATGGGTGCGCAGCTTCCTGTTCGAGGCGAGCAAGGAGCTTGGCATCGACGTGGTCGTGCAGGACATCAACGGCGATACGGTCATCGACACCCGTCACGAGAGCACGCCCCTGCCCAAAAGCCTGACCTCGAGCGCGAGCCTGCGCAGCAAGTCTTCCGGCGTCTTCCACCTTGTCGACGGCAAGGACGGCGGAACCTATGCCTTTGCGCCGGATTTCGTCTGGAACAAACTGCCCAACTTCGGCTGGCGCGTCTTCGCGGTTCTACGCCGCGACAACATCTCGAACGATCTGCCGGTTTTGACGCAGGTGACGCTGGCGACGGTCGCAGCCGCGGCGCTGTGCCTGCTCGGCGTGACGCTGGTGTTCCTCAAGCTGCTGCTGCGCCCGGTCGAGCGGCTGGCAGAGGATGCCAAGAGCATCGCGAACGGCAAATACGTCTTCCCCGAAGAAGCGACGAGCTCTCAGGAAGCCGCCTCGCTGTCGAGCGCGCTCGCGATTATCCAGAGCAAGCTCACCCCGCAGCGTAGCGAACGGCCGCCTCGGTCGACACCTGAGGCGTCACCTGAACCGCATTCGTGATCTGGGCCAGATTTGGAAACGAGACAGAAAGGGGCGCATCGGCGCCCCTTTTTCATTGGGGCGACGCGTCTAGAGCGGCAGCCCCGTCAGCCGCGCCACCAGTTCGGCGGTGTTGCGCGCGCCGAGTTTCGCCTGCAGCCGCGCGCGATGGGCCTCTGCCGTGCGCGGTGACAGCTCCAGCACCCGCGCGATCTCCTTGTTGGTCTGCCCTTCGGCCAGAAGCGCTGCCACCTGCCGCTCGCGCGCGGTCAGATCGACGACGGGCCGCAATTCCGACAGATCGGCAAAGCTCCACACTGCACGCGCGAAGGGATCGTGGGGCGTCAGCGACTGTCCCCGCACCCGGCACCAGAACAGAGACCCGTCGCGGCGCTGCATGATCCGCTCATCGGCATAGCGCCCGGTCTCGCGCATCCGCCGCAACCCGATCTCCCCGATGCGCAGAAACTCCTCCTGCGACGGGTAGAGCACGGCGAGCGAGCGCTGCGGCAACTCGTCTTCGCGATAGCCGAAACTCTCGCAAAACCGCGCGTTGCACCGCTCGATCACCCGGTCGCGGGTGACCGCCAGCCCGACCGGCGCATGCTCGAACGCCAGCACCGCCATCTCATCGCTGTCCAGCAGGTCCTGCTCCATCCTCTTCTCCCGATAGCGTAGTTCTACGAATAGAGGTCGTGCCGCCCCTGCGCTAGTCTCCCCCGCAACGGAGGATCATTGGGAGGAGACCCGCATGGACGCGAAGATCGTCGGCTGGGGCCATACGAAATTCGGCAAGCTGGAGGGGCGCACGCTCGAGGATCTGGTTCTCGAAGCGGGCGGCGGCGCGCTGGAGCACGCAGGGATCGACCCGGCGGAGATCGACGGCATCTGGCTGGGGCATTTCAACTCCGGGCTGGTGCCGGACGGGTTCGCAAGCTCGCTGGCGCTGGGGATCGACGACAAGCTGCGCTTCACGCCCGCGACCCGCGTGGAGAACGCCTGCGCGTCCGGCTCGGCTGCGATCTATGCCGCGCGCGATGCGATCCGCTCGGGCCGGGTGAAGGCCGCACTGGTGATCGGGGCCGAGAAGATGACCGCAAAGGACACCGCAGGCGTGACCGAGGCGCTGGCCGGGGCGTCGTACCAGATGGAGGAAGCGGGCGTCTCCTTCCCGCAGATCTTCGCACGTTTCGCGCAGGCCTATTATCAGGCGCATGGCGACCGTTCCGCGGCACTCGCCCGGATCGCGGCAAAGAACCACCACAACGCGCTCGCCAATCCGCTGGCGCAGATGCGCAAGGATGTGGGGTTCGATTTCTGTAACACGGTCAGCGACAAGAACCCGATGATCGCCCCGCCGCTGCGGATGACCGATTGCTCGCTGATCTCCGACGGGGCGGCGGCGCTGGTCATGGTCGCAGACGACCGCGCGGGCGATTTCGCCAATTCCATCGCCTTCCGCGCAGCCGAGCAGGTCAATGACTTCCTGCCGATGTCGCGCCGCGATCTGCTGGCCTTCGAGGGCCCGGCAGAGGCTTTCCGCCGTGCCTATGCTTCGGCAGGCGTCAGTGTCGATGATCTCTCCTTCGCCGAGGTCCATGACTGTTTCACCATCGCGGAATTGCTCGTCTACGAGGCGATGGGGCTTGTGCCGCAAGGCTCCGGTGCGCGGGCCATCGACGACGGGTTGGTACTGCGCGACGGTAAGCTGCCGGTGAACCTCTCGGGCGGGCTGAAGGCGAAGGGCCATCCCGTAGGCGCGACCGGCGTGTCGATGCATGTGCTGGCTGCGATGCAGCTCACCGGTCAGGCGGGCGAGATGCAACTGCCCGGCGCGGAGCTGGGCTGCGTCTTCAACATGGGCGGCTCGGGCGTCGCGAATTACTGCTCGATCCTCGAAGCGGAGCGCGCGGCATGAACCCGGCGGAGTGGCTGATCCGCAGTGCGGTCCGCACCCCCGACGCCCCCGCGCTGCTGCAGGGCGAGGAGCTGCGCGCCACCTATGCGGAATTCGCCGACCGTGCCGCCCGCATCGGGGCCGCGCTGGTGGCGAAAGGGATCGCGCCGGGCGACCGCGTGGCGCTGTTCGCCAAGAACTGCCCCGAATATCTCGAGGCGATCTATGGCATCTGGTTCGCAGGCGCGGTGGCGGTGCCGATCAACGGCAAGCTGCACCCGCGCGAGGCCGCATGGATCGTTGAAGCTTCCGAGGCGAAGCTGGCCTTCACCGGCGGCCCGGAAAACGATCTGGGCGTCGAAACGGTGGACCTGAAAGGCCCGGCCTATGCCGATCTTCTGCGCCATGACCCGATGCCCGCCCCGGTCGAGATCGCGGAAAGCGAGACGGTCTGGCTGTTCTACACCTCCGGCACGACCGGGCGGCCCAAGGGCGTGTGCATCACCTCGGCCAATGTGCAGGCGATGTGTCTGGGCTATTTCTCGGATGTCGACAGCGTCGAACCGCAGGACGCGATCCTCTACGCCGCACCGATGTCGCATGGCGCGGGGCTTTACAACTTCGTCCATGTGATGCGCGGCGCGCGCCATGTGGTGCCGCGTTCGGGCGGGTTCGAGGCCGACGAAATCCTCGATCTCGCGCCGAAGCTGCAACATGTCTCGATGTTCGCCGCCCCCACGATGATCCGCCGTCTGGTGGACCGCGCCCGCGCCACGGGCCAGACCGGCGAGGGCATCAAGACGATCGTCTATGGCGGCGGGCCGATGTATGTCGCGGATATCATCGAGGCGGTCGAGGTGATGGGGCCGCGTTTCGTGCAGATTTACGGTCAGGGCGAGAGCCCGATGACGATCACCGCCCTCTCGCGCGAATTGGTGGCGGACCGGGCCCATCCGCGCTGGCGCGCGCGGCTGGCCTCGGTCGGTCAAGCACATAGCCCGGTTTCGGTGCGCATCGCCGATGCCGAAGGCCGCCCCCTGCCCGCGGGCGAGACCGGCGAGATCCTCGTGCGCGGGGCCGCGGTGATGGCGGGCTACTGGCAGAACCCCGAGGCGAGCGCGAAGGCGCTGCGCGACGGCTGGCTCTGGACCGGCGATCTGGGCACGATGGACGCGGACGGCTTCGTCACGCTGCAGGACCGCTCCAAGGACATAATCATCTCGGGCGGCACGAATATCTACCCCCGCGAAGTCGAGGAGGCGCTGCTCCTGCACCCTTCGGTCCACGAGGTCGCGGTGGTCGGAAAGCCCGATCCGGAATGGGGCGAGAGCGTCGTGGCCTTCGTCACGCCCGCGCCGGGGGCCGAGATCGACCCCGCCGCCCTCGATCAACATTGCTGCGAGCAGATCGCGCGGTTCAAGCGCCCCAAGGCGTATCGCGTGGTGACGCAGCTTCCCAAGAACAATTACGGCAAGGTGCTGAAAACCGAGCTGCGCAAAATGGTGACGGAGGAGGACTAATGTCGCGACTGGATGGAAAGACGGCTCTGGTAACGGGTTCGGTGCAGGGCATCGGGCTGGCTATCGCAAAATCGCTCGCCGAGGCGGGCGCGCGCATTGCTTTGCACGGTCTGGCCGATGCGGCGCAGGTCGCCGAGGCGACAGCGGTGCTGGAGGCCGCGGGCGCGCCCGAGGTGAAGTTCTTCGGCGCCGATATGGCCGATCCAGCGCAGATCGACGCGATGATGGATGCGATTGAAGCGTGGGGCGGCGCGGATATCCTCGTGAACAATGCAGGCATCCAGCGCACGGCGAGCCTTGCCGAAGCCACGCCCGAGATCTGGAACGCCATTCTCGCGGTGAACCTGTCGGGCGCGTTCCACACGATGCGGCGCGCGATGCCGGACATGGCCGAGCGCGGTTATGGCCGCGTCGTGAACATCGCCTCGGTGCATGGGCTCGTGGCTTCTGCCAACAAGGCGCCCTATGTGGCCTCGAAATTCGGCCTCGTCGGCATGAGCCGGGTGGCGGCGCTGGAATATGCGCAGGCGGGCACGCGCGAGGCGGGCGGCGTCACCGTCAACTGCATCTGCCCGGGCTGGACCGAGACCGACATCCTCGGGCCGCAGATCGCGGAACGCGCAGCAGCCCATGGCGGTGACCGGGCGGCGGGGATCGCGGATCTTCTCGCGGAGAAACAGCCCACACGGCGCCTCTCGGACCCCTCCGAGATCGGGGCGCTCGCGCTGTGGCTTTGTGCGCCAATCGCGCACAACGTGACCGGCACCTCGATCCCGGTCGATGGGGGCTGGACCACGCAATAAGGCTCGGAGGTGAGGAAGGGGCGGCGGGTTGACCACCGCCGCCCCTTCCTTCGAACCGGCGCAGGCCCCTCTGGGGAGGAGCGGGGCCTGCGCTAGGGGGTGCGGTCTCAGTCCGAGATCGCACCCTCGTCATCGCGGCGCTCATGCATCCGCGCTTTCACGAAGCGGCTCAGGAACAGCGGCAGGATGAAGCCCACGATCGCGACGGTCCACAGACCGATCGCCAGCGGGCTGCCGACCAGCGTCCAGTAATCGCCATTCGAGATCGTGACGGCACGGCGCAGGTTGTTCTCCATCGTGTTGCCCAGGAGCGTCCCGAGGATGATCGGCACCAGCGGCACGTCGAGCTTGCGCAGCAACCAGCCCATCACGCCGAAGCCGATCATCACCAGCAGATCGAAGCTGGAGCCGGAAATCCCGTAGATCCCCACGAAGGACACCATCGCGACGATCGGCATCAGGATGCGCGGCGGGATCATCAGCACGCGGGTGAAGATGCCCACCATCGGTATGTTCATCGCGAGCAGCATGAAGTTGGCGATAAAGAGCGCCGCGATCAGGCCCCAGACCACATCGGGGTTGTTCTGGAACAGCAAGGGGCCGGGCGTGATGTTGAGCGACAGAAGCACCGCCAGCAGCACCGCCGTGGTGCCCGAGCCCGGCACGCCGAGCGCCAGCATCGGCACCAGCGCCCCGCCTGCGGCCGCGTTGTTGCCTGCCTCAGGAGCGGCCACACCGCGCGGATCGCCCGTGCCGAAGGTGTTCTTGCGATCGACCAGCTTCTTCTCCATCGAATAGGAGATGAAGGAGCCGAGCGATGCCCCTGCCCCCGGCAGCACGCCCGCGACGAAGCCCAAGAGCGACGAGCGCAGCATGGTCGGCGTCGTCTCTTTCACCATCTTCCACGGCGGCGTGATGCGCCCGACCGAGACCTTGTGGCCCGCGCCGGTGGCCGAGCCGTGGCGGTGCTCGAGGAAGATGA